>JAUMVQ010000079.1 GCA_030530085.1 Desulfovibrionaceae bacterium
ATGCTATAAACAAAGCAATGTCTGAATCATTTAAGCAAAGCCTGCTAAAAGATGGCGTCGAAAAATTTACTATCTGTACATTTCTGGCATACAGCACCAAAAGCTACTATTTACAGTATGACGGAAAAAGTATAAAAGGAATGTATACAGAAGACGCTTTTAACAAACTTGCCTGTATGGTGTATATTGCCATATGCAATATAAAAAATATCATTCCGGATGCAACACCATATCCCTTTAGAAAACAAAGAGGGGAATTGATCCTTACAATTAATTGTGACCCGCCTGCATGGTTTAACCCTTTAACCGAACTGCCGAGGTTCTAATGCACAGATATTCCTTTCGTATCTTTTTTGAAAATAACACAGAAGATATAGATTTAACTATTATTCTGTTTGCAGACAACCCTCATGAAAAATATAAAGACATAATCATACAAGACTATGATGAGGGTCCTGAAAACTGGAGCACCAGCATAAAGGAAGTATATGAAAAAGAAAATAAAAAAGAAAAAATAGCAAGCGTGGCTACACTCTTTTTTAACTGGCTTTGGGATCAAGGCCGCTCTACCCCTTGGCTAGCACCTTTTGGTCCAGTTTTTTCGCCACGTAAACTTTATTTTCAACTAAACAAGCCTGACAGCTGGTTTCACTGTTTCTTTTATACGGATGACCTGACATTTCACAAGGCTATCCACGAAAGATATTACAAACAAGATGATGACGATGATACAGATGATCCTCTTGTCATGAAAGTATACTGACAAAAAATCACTCACGGGCGGACGGTGTACGTCATGAGTATGACTGTAGACGGCCGTCCAGGCTGCCACGTCCGCCTGTGAGTGATTTCTGCCGCATCCTGCCTTGTATTAAACCGGGCCGTACAGCGTACAATACCGTCCGCCATGCTCAGCCCTGAAGCTTTCAAAGCTCTCAGGCGCATCCCAGACGAAGTCAGTCAGATACTGGCTGATACTCTCGCAGGAAGCCACCTGTATAAAGGGCATTTCCTTAGCAAATGCGGCAGCATACAGCGAAGCATATTGTGTGCTGGCGATTTTTTCCAATGCGTCAGCCATATAGGCCAGCGGGCCCAGGTTGCCGGTCATCATGCACATGATGCAATGTTTTGCAAGCCCGTTTGCAAGCGCCCCGATGCTGGCAGGCGAATCTGACAGAAAGTCATCCTTCATGCCATGCCTTGTGAATGCATTGTCCGCACCAGTCCGTACCAGGCTGTATGTAATGGCCATGTAGTCGTCACCCATTGTATAGTGCTCGCGCAGCCGGTAATAGGCATTGGCGATGTCTTTGCTGTCGGGTGGCTCATCCCAGACGTGAATTTCATCCATGTCAAGCAGGGCGTACAGGACGTTGCACTTGGAGCAACCAAGATCAATGCCGTCCTGAAGCATTTCCAGCCCCTTTTCTATGTCCTGCAAAACGTCGAAAAGCCCGAAAAGGTATATTTCGCCAAGCAGCAGGCAGGCCTCCTGCGACCCCAGGTCAGCGGCCTGATGCAACAGTTTCAGGCCTTTCTCCTGGTCATGTTTTTTCAGCACCCCGCCCAGCAGGTAATAACGGCCCCTCACAAAGACGGCTTCCCTGTCTTTCCTGCGTACCAGGCTGTTCAACAGCTTCAAAGCTGCCTTGTGCCTTTCCGGGCTGTTTGTCCAGTCAAGTATGTACCGTAGTGCCTGCATGGCCATGGCTGTGTCACCGTGGGACGCATTTTGCTGATAGCACTGTATTCCCTTCGCAAAATCCGCATCATTTGCAGACTTGACAAGTATTGAGCCCAGCAGGCCAAGGGCCAGCTTGTCGTCATTGTTGCGGCGGCATTGTCCCTCCAGGATTTCTCTAGCGTCCTTAAGCTTGCATTCTCTTGCTTCCACGGACAGTCCTGTGTCTTTTGAATGGAGCATCAGGCAGGCTGCATACATGGTGGGAGCATCTGCTGCCCTCAGTCCCCAGGCCCTTTTAAGTAAATCCTCTGCTTTTTCCAGATTTTTGGGGTACAGCATGCCTTTCATGAAGGCTCTGCCCTGATATTCGACTGCCAAAGGAACGTTGCCCTCTGCAAGCATGTTCAGAAGGCTGACCATGGCAGGCCCATACTCGCCTCTCGTCTTGTCATCGCTAGCCGACCACAGCATATTGAACAGTATTTCCAGGCTTTTCCAGCTTCCCTTGCTCGCCAAGGCAGTAAGCCAGGCTGCAATGCTGTCCAGTTCTGAGCCCGTGACCTCAAGTTTTTCAAAACATATCCGGTACGCCAGGAGCTGAAGCGCACAAGGACAGCCGTATTCCGCACTTTTTTTCAGCATGGCCCGGCCTTCATCCCCCGGCAGAATCGTACTGAGAATATAGCATGCCAGAGGGTCGTTACTGTCAGCAGCAAACTGCAGGTACTGCTTTGCCTTTGCAGTATTTTTTCTGACATAGTCTGTATCCTTGTAGAGATTTCCAAGGAAGCAGCTGGCTGTGACGCAGCCTTTTTTTGCCAGGTCCCTGAGTCCGGCAAGGATGCTTTCCTGCGTAGCAGAAGGATCATCCGTCTCCATATCGGCCATAATGGCGTACCAGTCCTTGACAAGCCTGACTGCTGCCTTTTCATCCTCTTTTTCTGGATGCTCATGCGCATAGAAGCTGAAATAGAATTCCCCTGGCAGGGACTCACTATAGACAGGGAACGGCAGTTTTTTATCAGGCGAGAGCAGCCTTGACAGAATGTCCTGTTCATAGCCGATGCTGGTGTCAAACCAGCCTGAGACATCCAGCATCTCCCAGTATCTGGCAGGAGAGGCCTGCTGCTTCAGAAGACGCCTCTTGTCTCTCTTTTTCTTGCTGTTCTGCCTTGTGCCGGACTTTGCCATGGACTGGATCTCCTGAAAGCTGCTCAGCAGGGACAGAAGGGAAAGCAGTTCCTGCTCAAAAGAGGCCTGTTCTGCTCATTGTGCCGCCTATGCCGCCCTGTCACGAAACAAAAGCCATTGTGCTGCCCCAAAGCCTGCAAGAGGCAGGCACCATGTAGACATAGGAGAAAAGACATACAAGAAGGCAGGAAACACAATGGCCCTTGTTTGTACTATCTGAGTAGAAAGGTATTATCAACACCCCACCGTTTCAACCGGTGGGTTGTTTATTTCGTTGTCCCAGAATTCAGGGATATCGAAACTGACAAAATACCACGGAGGAAGAAGCTTAATGCCTTCATGGCTCTGCTTTGTGCCCTGGTAATTGGTGGTATAGCCTGCCAGCCTACCGCCCTTGGAAAACTTCTGCACGTATCCTGGGTGCGTGTAATAGTCCGTGCGGATACCGGTAATGCCTTTTCCCTGAGCGCCATACACACGGCTGAAACACGATCCGAAAATGGCAGTCTTCCATGCCCATTCATTGAGCTGTTCATGGATGTACGGCATCAGGGTTGAGCGCAGATCATCTACAATCTTGTCCGGCTTGCCGTCCGTGCTTTTTATGCAGATGCTTTCGCCGGTATCCAGCTTGGGCGACAAGGCGTTTGCAATGTGCATCTGCAAGGCGCAATGAATAGTCGGGTCCATGGCCATAGTATGCAGGATAGCATACCTTGCGCCACGCTCCACCGGCAGGATAGGCATAATCTTCTTTGCCGTGCTCTTGTCACTGGAGCAAAAACCGTATGAGCTGACAGACGAACTGTCTTCGGTGCCGGTTGTGTACCCCTTCATGGCATTGAAGGAGAAATAGCTTCCGGCAGTAGCCGGCAGGCCTACTGACAGTCTCTCACGGTTTTCCACGTGCCCCCAGACGGGGTAGAGATTGGAGACTGCCTTCGGCTCCTTGCCCTGTGCCGGCACAGGACCTGTGTCGGGGATTTTCTGCGCAGCTGTTTTAGTTCTGGCCATAAGAATGATTTCCTATGAACTCTTCCATGTCATCATTTGTGTCCATCTTGTCAGGGAAGCAATGGTTGCTCATATGGTGCTAACCTCTTTTCAAAAGCGTGTCGCCGTTTGCAGAACTATAGGCAAAATGGCTTCCAAGTTTTGGCTTGTAGATAGAAACTGCGCCATTGTAAGGCTCAAGAAGACGATACTTCTTTTTAGCGTCCTCCCTGTCCTCCTTTGACGTATCAAGAGCGCCCATGAGCTTGCTAAGCTTGTCTTGAGCCACCTCTACAGTATGGCTTTTTGAAGCGTGCGCCGCCCACTCAAGTGCAGCATGTGTTTCGCTTGTCTCAGGGTTGAAATTGAGAATTGTGTCACTGCCTACGCTGGCCACGGTACGCAGGAAGGCACCAGCGAATGACTTTTCAGCACTCGGCCCGGTGTCTGCTATAAGCATATTTGTTCCGTCAGCCGTTTTTGCAGACTCGGCAGCGAAGGCGTTGAGACGTGCTGTCAGTTCTTTTGGGGTAACGTTTGCCAGTGTAAGGGCAAACGCCTGTATGCCTTTGTCTTCTCTGTCGGGGTCAGGAATCATAGGCACGGTGGCAAAGTACATGCTGACATCCTGCATATCTGTTCCGCCGCCACAAGCTTTTTGAATTTGCTGCAATGCCTTTGTCACAATTCCTGAAAGGTCCCATTCCCCGCCGCGGGCCTTAAGCTGGGCCAGTGCCGGAATGGCGCGATCTATTTTGCTCATGACGCTGGCAGGCGTTTTGCGGATAAGGTCGTAATCCTGCACTATCAGGCCACGCAGGACGGACTCTACAAGTTCCTTGCCTTCGTTGTTAAGAAGGCCTTCATTATTTGTTATCCTGGACAGCTGCATCCGCTCTATGACGCCGTCAGCGACAAGGGAAGAGATTAGAGACTGGCTCTTACGGCTGCTTAAATATTCCCTTAAGGTGTCGAATTCCTGCAAGTCAGACTGGAGGTGCCCCATTGTGCTTTTGCTAACCAGCTTTGACTTTGAAACGCCTTCTGCATCCAGCTGCAAGGCCTGAGTGCTGACTTCATTGAAACGCCTGGACGCCTGCGCCATTTCATCGTTGGTCAGGTTTTTGTTTACTACCCTGACAAGGACTGGCTTCTGCATTTTTTCGACCTGCTTTTTCGTGAAGCCGAAAGAAAAGGCCATTTTTGCAAGCGTCTCTTTATATTTTTCTGCTTTTTCGGGGTATGCCTCATATGCCAGCTGCATTGACATTGTCCTTGAGTTGCCACCCAGAACAATGCCGTTAGACGCTATACATGGCGGCCCTGTCATGGCGTCAGGGTTGGTATTTATGAGATATCGAGGGTTCAGATTTTGAGCGTTTATGCGCACCTTGTACTGTTCGCCCCCATCAGAGTGGTAAGGCCGTTCCTGTACGCCTTCGGGGTAGTCGCCCCTTTTTGGGAACTGGTTCAACGGGTCATGTGAAGGAATAAGGTCATCCAGTTCGCGCAGCTCAAAGTGGGCCGCAACCACCCCGGTAGACGTTTCCAGATTGGCCGGATCGTCTTCCTCCGAAAATTGCACAACTGGCAGGGCCCTTTGACTGTCCGTATCGCCTCCATCATGTGCAGGCACAAACAGTTTTTCAAGAAAGCCGTACAGCTGTTCCTGTGACTGTATCCGGGATACGGCCTGTTTCTGGGCTGACTTGTCTACCTTTTCAGGTGCAGCCCGCTCAAAAATCAAGTCTGCATTGGGGGCGTCTGACTGCCAGTGTTCAAAAATGCACTGTTCGTCATGGTCCAGTGGCTTGTTTTTTAAGGCCTTGCGCACGCTCCGGAGTAAAGAAGTATCCATGTTACACCCTATGCGGCCTGCAGGACGGCATCCCAGTTGTACCCGTCAGACGGCTCGTTTTCTTCCAGGTAGGAAAGAATGTACTCATGAAGGCCTGTCCACGGCACATTCTCTTCTTCCACAATGCGGCCGCATACGTTGGCAAACTGTTCCCATTGCAGGCCGTTAAAATCACCTGCCTTGAGCTGGTTATACAGAGGTGTAGCAGGCGTTTCAAAAGCACTGGCAAGGACGTTGTATATGTCCTCCCAGCTTTTTGCCTGTTTCATTTCGGCTGTCTTTCTTTCCAAAAGATTCATGTGGGCACTCCTTTAATTAGTAAACTACATTAGGGTCATACTGGTCGTCAAAATAGCTGCCAGGATCGCCAAAGTCCTCAACCGGATCTTTTGTTTCTACTGTGATATCATATTGCACTGAACTTTTTACGGCAGTGTAAAGCTCGTAAGGCGCAAGCCAGTGGCGATAAATATACTCATAAGGAACAAGTCCACTTTGCATTTCCAGCCATTCAAAAAAATAGGCCGCTTTAATATCCTTTATGTCATACAGGCCTTCTTTACCGGCTTTCCACTCTTCTTGTTTACCATTGCCGACTTTTACGAATATACTTTCGTAACGGCTAAATCTGTCTTTTGCCTTCAAAAGAATCGAAACAATTATATCAGGAAACCCTTTGTAATAAATATTGAATAAATATGAATACATTACAACCTCGGCAGATTGGTCAAAGATTATAGTCCGGCCCCTATGAGACAGTAAGCAAAATCCAGATGCCTGCTACATTTCAGGGGACATGCCTGAAGCCACAGAATGGCTCTCCTGCTCAGCAGGCGACAAGATGCAGGCTACCTCCTGCACACTACTCATCGTCATCATCGTCGTAACTCTGCCCAGTGAAGAAGCACTGGACCTCATAAGCCTCCTCCATCACTGTATCACGCAGCTTGTACTCCCCTTCTTCCCAGCATTCCTCACCGGTTTTTTCGGAGTTCTCCTCGTCCAGATAGTAGTACGAATGCTTGCTTGAGTACACAAAGCATGAGTCGAAGACGCGATCCTGGTACAGATAGGCAGCTGCGACATTATGCTCAATATCGCCGTAGTCCGTGTATTCTGCCCATTCCTCGTCAACAGAGAGCCCGCAGGAAGTTATGCCCTTTTCCAGCATGGCACGCTTTAAGCCCCACCAGTAGTAGCCATAGCTCCTGTAGAGGGCAGGATCCTTGTCAAGTAGCTCGTTCGTGGCGTGCAGATACTTCGTCACCCAGTCCGGATTTTTCTTTCTTGCGTCCTCTATTATCTCGTCCAGTTCTTCAACGTCCGGCTTGTCGATGAGCATTGTCGTGTTCCTCCCGGCACATCATGCGTGCAACTCCCGCAAGGGATAGCTGCACCAGATATGCCGTTGTCCAGATGTAAAGGTAAGGATTAGTATGCAAAAGAGAGATTGGCAGCAGTGTCCTCGCATGAACCGCCCTGAAAAAAATTATTGCAGGATCTGTATTCACATGGGGCGTGCTGTACTATAGATGTTAGGAAGAAGGCAGGATGGCATGGAAGCCATGCGGCAAAGAGCAAGTTTGTTCAGATATCTGAGAAAAGTGGGTGCCAAAATCAGAGCGTATAAAATCCCGCACTCCTCGGATAACACATATTTCTAAACTTGGCAAGTTGCGCCATCCCATGCTCTCTGCCTGAAATTTTGCCTGCCCGTGGTTATAGGCAGGGTGACTAAAGCCCGGTTATCGTCTATAGAAGGTGAGAAGCTGCTTTTTGCAGCCTCCCTTGCCGGCCTGCGTTGCGGCCCTGACACCAGTTTTGCTCAAGACGCTGCCTAAGGCAGGGCCTGCCCTCTTCCCCTGTTTTCCGTCTGCTCCCCTGTCCGGGATCCCCTGTCGGGACTCCGGGTCCGGATATCCGCCAGAAATCTCCATGCGGCGGCGGAAACAGCACAACCTTTTTGAGACAAGGTGCACGACGTGAAGGTACTAGACAACACCAATGAAACACTCCTGGCCAGCCTGCGCACCCAGATACAGGAAGGAAGCAGGGTCTCCATAGCTGCAGCCTGCTTTTCCATGTACGCCTGGAGCAAGCTCAAAAAGGAGCTCACCTCAGCAGAGTCGGTCCGCTTTCTTTTTACTGCCCCCTCCTTTCTGCGCGAAAAGGCAGACAAGCAGAAGCGGGAATTCTACATCCCGCGCCTTGAAAGGGAAAAGAGCCTCTGCGGCACAGAATTTGAGATACGGCTGCGCAACGAGCTTGCCCAGAGCGTCACAGCCAGGGAATGCGCCGACTGGATCCGCAAAAAGGTCCGCTTCCGCTCCAATACGACAGCTGAAAACATACAGGGCTTTATTACGGTAGAGTCTGCTGATGCAGAGGCGGCCTTCACGCCTGTCCCGGGCTTTACAACCTCTGATCTCGGCTGCAACCACGCCAACAACAGCTTTACCCTGATCAACTGCCTGGACGGCGCCTTTGCTCGCAAGTACATGCAGCTTTTCGACGAGATCTGGAACAACGGCTCAATGCTGCAGGACGTGACAGAGGCAGTCATCGAGAACATTACCGCCGCCTATGCCGAAAATGCGCCTGAGTTCATCTATTTCATAACGCTCTACAATGTCTTCAGCGAGTTTCTGGACGACCTCACAGAGGACGATCTCCCCAACGAGGCCACGGGCTTCAAGCAGAGCAAAATCTGGAGCCTGCTCTATGACTTCCAGAAGGATGCCGTGCTGGCCATCATCAGCAAGCTTGAAAAGTTCAACGGCTGCATCCTTGCTGACAGCGTGGGCCTGGGCAAGACCTTCACTGCGCTGGCCGTCATCAAGTACTATGAAAACAGGAACCGCTCCGTGCTGGTGCTCTGCCCCA
>JAUMVQ010000080.1 GCA_030530085.1 Desulfovibrionaceae bacterium
ACCCAGATGGATGTTCCTCAGAACATACTGATATGCTTCTTCCAGCTGTTCCCAAAGCGGACCAACATATTCCCGGCGATCCACAAAATATTCCTTGGTTGACCCTTTGAACACGCCG
Source organism: Desulfovibrionaceae bacterium (assembly GCA_030530085.1). GTDB lineage: Bacteria > Desulfobacterota > Desulfovibrionia > Desulfovibrionales > Desulfovibrionaceae > Desulfovibrio. The sequence continues at coordinate 119 of JAUMVQ010000080.1, forward strand.
CACTGCGTTGCAGTATGAAGACCTCCTCTGCCGGTTAAAATGGCAAAGGCATTGGACGGGTACAATTTACCGTCCCGTTCTATCAGAATGCCCCAGGAAAGCAGCTGCTGCCTGCCAACATCCCTGACGGATGCTTTCTGGTCTTCGCTATGCGCATTCTGTACGGCTTGTGCCTTCATGGCCTTGCACAGATCGTCAATCTCCTCATCGGTGACCGTTAGACCGGTACACAAAACCTGATCGAAATGACGGCTGCTTCCCTCAAACAGAAGCTCCTTGATCATATATTCGTCAGCAATGCGTGTCGTTCCAGCAACACGAACATATACGCCACGCTCCCTGCCAAGCGATTTGATATAATACGGGCGCTGCCTGCCCTCGCTGACCTCGACGACAATCACAGTCCTGCCATCTATCGTCTGCGCCGTAATGTCCGGGATAATTGCCGGTTCACAGCTGTCGGAGACGGCGTTGGCGATGTCGTCCATTTTCCTGAACACATCTTCCTTTTCAAAGCCAGTCACTTCTCTGGTTTTATCGGCAATTCCAAAGATGATTTTTCCGCCGCTTCCGTTGGCAAACGCAACCACGGTCTTCATGTATTTGCTGCTTTTCTCCGGCAGGTTCTCCTTGAACTCCACGTTCTTTGACTCGCCTGCAAGAATTTCTTCCATGGTCATACTGGCTCCTTGATCTCCTGCACCTGTTTTAAGCCTGTGCCTGCCTGGCATCGCATGTCCAACCGACAGGTTATGTCAGGCCCCAAAAGGAATATATTTCCTGTATCGACATGCTGTATCTGCGTCAAACGGTCTGATGTAATTTTTCTGCACAGCATCTCTTATCAGCCGTGAAATACTTCCGGATGCTGTGTCCTTGAGCCCAAACCGGGCCCTGAGAGAAGCATTTGTCAGCTGTTCGCCTCGTATCTGCCTGATACAGGCGTGCAGGTAGCAGGATCTGAGCTTTTCGTCCTGCGTCATGCTACCAAAAGGTATCCTCTGATACAGGGTCACCCGCGTATGCTTTTCATAGAGAGCGATTTTAGGCGCAGGAATATGGTCTGCTTCACAGGCTGTAACTGTCTCAGCCCATCCTGTACCTGACTGCCCGCAAAGCCCGAGGCTGCGCATCAATGACGCAGTCCCTGCATTTCGGTAGCAAGGCTTGCTGTCTACAATCCGGCTTTTATCCACCAGCAGAGTGCCTAGATTTGAAATCTCTACCCTGCCTTCAAAGATTTCCACAACAGGTCCTGTGCCTGTAATAGAAAAATCCTGATGGATCAGGGCATTGACAATGAGCTCCCGTACTGCCTGCTCCGGGTATGCCGTCCTTTGTATGCGCATGGCTCCTTCAATAACCTGCTCTGCTGGAAGCAATGCGCTAATATACATCATGCACTCTTCAAATCCTGCCGCATAGCCTTTTTTTCCGGTCCAGTCTCTCAGCATATGCAGACGATCATTGCCCCGGTACTGCGCAATACGCAGTGCCTTGCGTGAAAGCTGCGGAAAGTCTGTCAGGCGCTTTGCCAGCAAAATCGCTCCCGGCCTGGTAATTGCATAGAGGCCGTTGCCCTGCCTTCTGAGTATCTCGTCTTTAAGCAGATGCCCAGCAATGCTGCATGCATCGAATGGCTGTGGTATCTGCCGGATGTCAAAGTATGCTGTATAGTCAAGCAGCCTGAGAGCCTCTTCCAGATCCAGATCCCGCCTGGCATATTCTTCTTCAAAATTCATGCAGACCATCCCTTGTTTCCCGTCTTTGTCAGATTCTCTTGTTCTATCAATGCAAGATATGCAGGATTTTCACTGTATAATGCTTCAAGCCTGTTCATCCTTTTTTTCAAAGCAGACAGTTCTTCAGCTGACGAAACCTTATCTAAAGCTTCCAGATATTCCCTAGCTGCCTTGTACATTTCCAGTTTCTTTTCACTGTACTGCGGCATTTCTACGCCCATTACATCTTCAGCTATATCTTCGATGCTTTCTCCTGAATATGAGCTGTCCAAAGGCTGATCCAGCGCAATAAGCTCGCCTTCGTCCAGTGACTGGATAATAAAGGGCGAGTGAGTTGCGCAGACAAACTGTACTCTTGGGAATAACTGCTTTAAGATTCCGACAATTTTTCGTTGCCAGACCGGGTGCAGGCCCAGCTCAATGTCATCAATAACAACTATGCCAGGTGTATTTTTCAGGGCATCTCCTTTCTGCCAGGGATTCAGGATGCACATCCTGACTGCAATGTCCAGGATAATTTTGATGACATTCCGGTAGCCGTCACTAAGATCTGCAAACGGAATAATCGTCCCATCTGCAAGCCTGAGGACAATGACATCGTTTTTATAGCGTGCTGAAAGGATTATTTCTTCGCCAGATGCCAGTTCCTCTCCCAAAGCCATATTGATCACATCAAGGATGGCTTTATATGCGGGAAAGCTTTTCCCATGGCATTCTTCACTGGCAGCATCTCTCAGCACCTGGATATAGCTGAACGCCCAGATGCTACTATGTTTTTTCTGCAGGCAGTTTTTGTATGCATCTGTCCTGCCGTACACTTCTCTTGGGCCAGCAGAGGCACTTTCATTCCACAGGCGTGCAGAACTCAGGTACAGCACAAGCGGCAATATCAGATCTTTATCATCATGATTAGCCTTTGAAATAGCTTCTTCCCACCTGGCAACTTCAGGCTGCATCGGATTTGCGCCGTCAAATTTTGTCCGGCCACCTTCTTTAACAATCATTCTCTGAAATTGTACTGTGGATGATTCTTCCCCCCATGCCGCTGTGCAGCCGACCTTGCATGGATACTGGGATATGCCTCCTGCTGTCAGCACGCTGTTTTGCCGTGAAGGCAGCTTTTTCTTATGCGCATCCCCGTTTGCCGCATCTGCCGAAAGGGTACATACAGCCCTGCCAGGAACGTATTTTTTGTAGGCGGCAAGATAGGCGTCCATTATGACAACGGCCGCTTCAAGCACAGCAGTTTTCCCGGAACCATTCTTTCCGGCGAAGACATTTACTCCCGGGGTCAGCCGAAACGTCTGCTTTTCAAAGTTTCTGTAGTTTGTCAGCGTCAGCTCCCTGATTCTGAAATCACCCATGAGCTGCTTTCCTCCATGCTCATTCTGTTGCTTTGGCCTTTGCCACTGTTGTCTTGCAGGCAATGCCATTGGCTGATTTTTATCCTGATTTTCCTTTCAAAACAAGCACTTCTGCGCCGAAAACTGCACCCCTGCTCCCCTTGAGTATTGCACCCTCTTTGCGCTAGGCTTGGCCACAGACAAAGGCTGTTCTTTTATTCACTCATTTATGCCTTCCTAAAGAGGCTTTCCCTATGAATATTGCACTCTCACCCGAAACTCTTCCGCCTGTTCCGCTGTCTTCAAAAAATCCTTCTGATATCGCCAGCCATGAGGACTGGTTCAGAAAATATGCAGCCATAGAACGGAGCGTCTGCCCCCATGACCCGTACCCTGAGGATCTGAAGCTTGAGCACAGCTTTAACGTCCTGGCCCACGCCAGGGAAATAGCAGTCAGCGAAGGCTATGCCGCTCCTCTTGCCAGGGCATGCCTGCTGGCAGGACTCTACCATGACCTGGCACGTTTTGCGCAATACCGTGTCTGGAAGACGTTTAAGGATGCAGCCTCCTGCAACCATGGCGAAGAGGGAGCCAGGCTTGCAGAAACCTACCAGGTCCTGCAGCACGAGCCCTTTGTAGCAAAGACTGTGCTGCAGGCAATACGCCTGCACAACGCCTATCATCTTCCGGACGACCTTGCCTACGATGCGGGCATAGTCACCAGGGTCACCAGGGATGCCGACAAGATTGATATCATCCGCATCATGGCAGACCACCTGGCGCACAAGCCATATGAGCCGACAGTTGTCCTCTCCCTGCCTGACGATCCCGCCCTTTTTTCGCAAAAGGTCATAGACTGCGCCCTTAATGACGAGGTTGCAGGCTATGCAGATCTTGCAAGCGTCAACGACTTCCGCCTTCTTCTGGGCTCCTGGTTCAATGACATGCATTCCCCTGCGGCAAAGCGCATCATGAAAAAAGAAGGCCACATGGTGCAGCTCATTGAGGCACTGCCTGACGCCCATTACGGCAGGGCAAGAGACCATCTGCTGGAACTTATGCAGCAACAGCAGTGCTGATGCTGGCTGATCTGTTGCAATGCCGTGCTCTCAGACTGGTGGCGCGGACAAAAAAGACAGACTAGCCAGAAAATGCAAATCGTGATAAAAGCAGGCGAGTAAGGTTTATCTTTATTATTACAGTCCGGTCAGGCGGGTGTACCTGATACTGTACATTCACAAGGACAAATATAATTCAGCTTTTCCAGGAGGAATTCCATGGCTCTCCCCTCTCTCAAAATTGGCGATTTAACCGCCCCGATGCCAGTTGTCCAGGGAGGCATGGGGGTAGGCATATCCCTGTCAGGACTGGCCTCTGCAGTCGCCAATGAAGGCGGTATCGGCGTCATTGCCGGAGCCATGATAGGCTTTCTCGACAAGGATGTGTCCAAGGACCCTGAAGGCGCCAATATCCGCGCCCTCAAAAACGAAATCCTGAAAGCCAGGGAAAAGACCAAGGGCATTATCGGGGTCAACATCATGGTAGCCCTGACCCATTTCAGCCAGCTGGTGTGCACGGCCATTGAGACAAAGGCTGATGTCATTTTCTCAGGCGCAGGCCTGCCCACAGACCTGCCCAGGCTTCTCCTTGAGACCTGCGAAAAGAAAAAGGAAGAATTCAAGACAAAGCTCGTGCCCATCGTTTCCTCTGCCAGGGCTGCCTCCATCCTGGCCAGGAAGTGGATGCGCCACTTTAACTACATGCCCGACGCCTTTGTGGTAGAAGGGCCTAAGGCCGGCGGCCACCTGGGCTTCAAGGAAGCCGAAATCAATGATGCCGGCTTTGCGCTGGAAAACATTGTCCGCCCCGTGGTCGAAGTAGCCAAGGGCCTTGAGGACCAGTGCGGCCGCAGCGTCCCAGTCATTGCCGGAGGCGGCGTCTTTTCAGGCGGCGACATGCGCAGGCTTCTTGAGGAAGGCTGCTCCGGCGTGCAGATGGCAACCCGCTTTGTGGCTACAGAGGAATGCGATGCCGATGTCCGCTTCAAGGAAGCCTATGTCAATGCCAGGCCTGAGGACGTGACCATTATTCACTCGCCTGTCGGTATGCCGGGACGCGCCATCCAAAACGAATTTATCGAGGCCTCGCGCCAGGGCAAGACCAAGCCGTTCAAGTGCATGTACCACTGCGTCAAGACCTGCGACAGGGAAAAGACGCCCTACTGCATTGCCAGGGCCCTGCTCAATGCCATGAAGGGCAATTTGAAGGCAGGCTTTGCTTTCTGCGGATCCAATGTCGGCAAGATAACTGCCATCACCACGGTGCATGAGGTCATGCAGAGCCTGAGAAAGGAATACGAAGAAGCAAAGTAACGGCATGCCATACGGCAGATTGTATAACACGAAGGGGGCGGACGGGTTTCGTCCCCTTTTTTGTGAACATAAGAAACAGATGATTCTTGGTATCGGCACAGACATCGTAACCATTGAGCGCATGGAAGCAGGCCTCAAACGCTTTGGCAGGCACTTTGCTGCAAAAATCCTGGCAGAAGAGGAACTTGCCATGCTGCCAAAAGGACAAAGGGCTGCCTCCTATCTTTCGGGGCGTTGGGCGGCCAAGGAAGCCTGCGTAAAGGCCCTGGGTACAGGCTTTGCCAATGGCATAGGCCCTAGGCAGATCGCAGTCTGCAACAATGCGGCCGGGGCACCGTACCTGGTCCTTTCAGGAAAGGCTCTGGGCAAAAGCCAGGAACTTGGCGTCACTACAATGCACATATCAATCAGTCATGACAAATTGTCTGCCGTGGCCTTTGTCGTGCTTGAAGGGGAACAATAATGTCGGCATACGATCAGTTTCTGGAACCTCTGGCTACGGCTGAGGAGATGCGCCGCTGGGATGAAGAAAGCGTGAAGCTGGGAGTCCCCGGGACAATGCTGATGGAAAACGCATCCCAGGCGGCACTCCGTGTCCTGCTCTCATACATCCCCGATCTTACAGGAAAAAAAGCAGCCGTGCTCATGGGCGGCGGCAACAATGGCGGTGATGCCGTCTGCCTGGCCAGGCTCATGCTTGACATGGGTGCCGATGTCACAGTCTTCCATCTGCCTGCATTAGAAAAAATACGTGGCGACGCCCTTTTCCACCTTGAGCTGGCAAGAAATTGCGGTGTTTGCCTCATGCCTGCCGCTTCCTTTGAGGGAGACTGCGACATTCTGGTAGACGGGCTGCTGGGCACAGGCTTTTCAGGCACGCTGCGCCCAGACTGCCAGGAACTCATCACGCTCTGCAACCAGAAGAAAAAATACCGGGAATTCACCCTGGCGCTGGATATTCCCTCAGGGCTTGACTGCAATGACGGCACCCCTGGTCCCTGCGCCATCATGGCCGATGCCACGGTAACCTTTGCGGCAGCAAAAACTGGCCTGGTCAAGCCTTGTGCCAGACAGTTTACGGGCACACTGCATACAGCCTATATAGGCACGCCTAAAAAAGCCAGAACGCCTCTCAATATGCGCCTTATGACGACAAAGACGCTGCGTCATCTCCCTGCTGTCCATGCAGGCGGCTACAAAAACAGCTACGGGCATGTCGTCATCCTAGGCGGCGCCCACGGCATGGGCGGTGCTGCGCATATAGCGGCCCTTGCCGCTCTGAAAAGCGGTTGCGGCCTTGTGACCGTGGTAACGCCGCTCTTCTGGACCGAGTCTGTACGCCTGGGACATCCTGAAATCATGACTTTCGGGCTGGACAGCAAGGACAGCAGCACGGACTGGCCTGACAGCGTTCCTGAAAGTATGCGGGGACTTTTAGAAAAGGCAGACAGCTTTGTCATAGGGCCCGGCATGGGAAGAGGAAAGGATGCGGCTCATTTTTTTAAGGCCTGCCTTGAGACGCTTCCGGACAAGCCTATTGTCGTAGACGCAGACGCCCTCCATTTTCTGCCGCAGCTTGACAGTGCTTCAGGCAGGGAAAGGCATCTGGTCCTGACGCCGCACGCAGGCGAAGCCAGGGCCCTGCTTGAATCCGCTTCCGGCAACGAAATCGATACCCTGCATGCCATATCTGCCAGGTACAAGAGCACCGTGGTCCTCAAAGGGGCCGGCACCTATGTAGCAGGCCTGAACCTGCCTGATGCCTTCTATCCCCATGACATACCGCAGCTCTCCATGGGCGGATCAGGGGACTGCCTGGCCGGGCTCTGCGGCTCCCTTCTGGCACAGAATGTACGGAATGCCCCGGAAATGGCCAGGGACGAACTGCTCACCCTGTCAGCCATTGAAAGCGTTGTCTGGCACGGAACAGCAGGAAGGCTTTTGCAGAAAATGTATCCGCAAAGGGGCTGCCTGTCCTCGGACCTGGTCAGCATGCTGCCCATAGTCCGCAGGCATCTATGTGAAGGAACTTTGGAAAAGGTCCTTGAAGAATGCAACGATGTGCGATGATAGAGTAGTGCCGACAGCGCAGCAAAACACAGCACAATGGTACGCTTTTTATGACAATGAACATACTTGTTAAGAGCCTTGCAGACACTGAAAAGCTAGGACATTTGCTTGCAGGGATGATCTGCAAGGCGCCCTTTTCCATTCTTCTCAAAGGGGATCTTGGCAGCGGCAAGACAACGCTGACAAGGGCCATAGTCTCAGGCCTGCCAGGAGGGGATATGGCCGAGGTTGCAAGCCCGTCCTTTACTATCTGCAACTTCTACCCCACCACGCCGCCTGTGCTGCACTGCGATCTGTACAGGCTGGGAGAAAATGCAAGGCTGCCAGAGGAAGCAGAAGACCGTCTTGACGAGGGTTGCATCATGATCGCCGAATGGGCCGAGTATCTTGACAGGGACTTCCCCCTGCCGGACTGCCTGGAAATATCCTTTGACTTTGCAGGAAAAGGCAATCATAGTATGCGCACTTTGTCACTTGCGGCCAGCGGCCGCAATGCAGAGCTGGCACTGGCGGAACTGGGACGATGTTCCGCATGCACTGCCTGACAGTACCATATATAACAGCCAGTCCAGTATGCTTGTATTAAGGATACGGAAGGGCCTGAATAACCCGGATTCTTCCGGGCTTTTTTGCCGGGATTGCTCATGAAAATACTGGTTCAGAAGTTTGGCGGCACGTCCGTAGCCAATCTTGAATGTATGAAAAAAGTCCTGAACAAGGTCCGTACCGGCCTTGATGCAGGATACAAGGTTGTTGCCGTGCTTTCAGCAAGGGCAGGCGACACGAACAAGCTGCTTGGCCTGGCCTCCGAATGGTCAGCCACTCCTGATGCTGCTGAATGCGATGCCCTGGTCTCCACCGGGGAACAGATATCCATTGCCCTTTTCTCCATGCTGTGCAAGGACAACGGCATCAAGGCCAGATCCTTCCTGGGCT
>JAUMVQ010000002.1 GCA_030530085.1 Desulfovibrionaceae bacterium
TTGTCTTCTGAAATCTTCAAACCCGCAAAGATATCGGAACTTTCCTGTTGGTTGTCAAAAAACTCGGCAAGCATGCTCATGGTCAGGCTTTTGCCAAAGCGTCTTGGCCTGGTGATAAGGGATACCTCAGATGTCATTGAAGTCAGAAATTCTGAGATAAAGTCTGTTTTATCAACGTAATAAAAACCTTCCTTCCTGAGTTTCCTGAACACGGAAATACCAGTACCAATATTTAGCACAGACATTGTTGAGCCTCCGTATGACTCTTTACCCTTTGGAGTTTATGCCGGACAAGCATTTCGCCTTTGATGCGGGACAGGGATTGGCAGGCGCCTTCTTGCAGTTTACGGCAAAATGGCTATCCTTGAATAGTGTAAATGGCAATGTCCAGGCCGGGAATACGGCGGATTTGCTGTTTTCAGCCCAACTTTTCAAAGGAGGAGCCGCTTTATCTGCGGCCAGGAATACCTATGACAAGACGTTTTTTTCTGACCAGCCTTATAGCTGCCTTTATGTTCGGCAGCGTGTTTCTTTCTGATACGGCGTATGCGGAAGACAACATTGTGCAGATGGAGACATCCATGGGCACAATCGTTCTGCGCCTGGATGAGCGCAAGGCTCCTGAGACCGTGGCCAATTTCTTGCAGTACGTCAACGCCGGCTTTTATAACGGGACCATATTCCACCGCGTTATCAAGGGCTTTATGATTCAGGGCGGCGGCTTTACGCCGGAACTTACGCAAAAACCGACAAAGGCCCCCATCAAGAATGAGGCCACCCAGCAAACACGCAATACTCAGTACACCATAGCCATGGCCCGTACATCCGATCCCAATTCGGCCACCAGCCAGTTCTTTATCAATACCAAGAACAACCGCTTCCTGGATCCGGACCGCAGCCAGGACGGCGTCGGCTACTGCGTGTTTGGCCGTGTCATTCAGGGCAAGGAAGTCGTTGACAAGATTGAGTCTGTGCAGACAAGCAACAAGCATCCTCTTTACAAGGATATGCCTGTGACACCGGTAGTCATCAAGTCTGTCACCGTGCTTAAGGGCAAGTAGCAGTAGTTTTTGAAAAACAGCCCCAAACTTCAGTGATTTTTATCAGGCCTGCTTTCAGTTGATGGAGCAGGCCTTTTGCTTTGCAATCGTTCCGGCCAGAAGAAGGCGCATCTGGTCATCCAGCACAATGCCTGTCTGTCCGGGAGCTGACAGGAAAAGGGCTTCCTCGCAGCTAATGTGCACGGCATTGCCTGCAATGTGAATGTGTGCCCTGACGGGCTTCTGGCGATAGCGCAGGCGGACCAGCACTGTGTCCGGAATTTCGTCGGGCTCAATCATGAAATTTGGGCTGTGCAAAACGGCTGTTGTCTTTTGTGTGTGCTTCCTGCCGCCCACAAGCAGCACGTTCTGTTCAGCATTTTTCCCAAGTACATACAGCGGCTCATTCCAGGGGATGCCCAGTCCCTGGCGCTGTCCTTCCGTATACTGCCATAGCCCCTTGTGCCTGCCGATGATCCTGCCAGTATCGATTTCTACAATATCCCCGGCACCAGATGCCTCTTCTCCCTGCTGCTTCCACCTGGCAAGGAGAAAATCCCTGTAGCCGGTCGGTGTATGCGGAATAAAGCAGATGTCCTGGCTTTCCTTGGGCTCAGGCACTGAGAGTCCTGCACTGGCAACAATTGCCCTGACGTCCTTTTTTTCAAGGGCTGCCAGCGGAAAGGCTATCTGGGCAAGGCGGCTGCGCGGGACCTGTCCTAAAAAATACGACTGATCCTTGATCACGTCCTTTGCAGTGCCAAGCAGCGGAGCACTCCCCTTGTAGGGATGGTTATAGACAAGGGAGGCATAATGCCCTGTCACAAGCCCTGATGCACCCAGGGACTGTGCATAGTCAAAAAAGGCACCGAACTTGATGCGCCTGTTGCAGAGAACGCAGGGATTAGGAGTCATGCCTTTGGCATAGGCTTTTGCAAAAGGCTGTACTACCTCAGAATCAAAGCGGTCCTGCAAATCAAGGATATGCAGTTCGCAGCCTATCTTCTGGCAGGCGTCTTGCAGGCGCTCTTCTCTCAGCCTGGCCTTTGCCATGGCCTCTTCACCGGCACAGGAGGAGAGCCTGGCATGGAGAGCCAGCACGGATCGTCCTGCCTTTTTGCAGAGCAAAAGGGCGCAGAGGGAATCTACCCCGCCAGAAACAGCAACTGCCAGAGGTCCCTCTGGCAGTTGCCCTGCAAACACATTTTCGTTGTTCATGAATATGACAGAAAACAGCTGCCGCTGTAGCGGGTCAGCCTAGAGAATCTGCTCCAGGAATTGCTTGAGCCTGGGATGCTTGGGAGAGGAGAAGAGCCTTTCAGGCGATCCCTGCTCCAGAATCTGGCCGTGGTCCATGAAGATAACCCTGTCTGCCACCATTTTGGCGAAGCCCATTTCATGCGTGACGCAGCACATGGTCATGCCTTCTTCGGCAAGGCTGACCATAACATCAAGCACTTCGCCGACCATTTCGGGATCCAGTGCTGATGTGGGTTCGTCAAAAAGCATGATGTTTGGCTGCATGGCCAGAGCCCTGGCTATGGCCACACGCTGCTGCTGGCCGCCTGAAAGCATGCTGGGATAGACACCGGCTTTGTCGGAAATGCCCACCTTTTTGAGGAGCTGCAAGGCTCTTGCCTCTGCATCGACCTTGCTCATCTTGAGCAGCGTGCGCGGGGCCATGGTAAGGTTGTCAAGCACTGTCTTGTGCGGGAACAGGTTGAACTGCTGGAAAACCATGCCCACGTTGCGGCGCATGAGATTGAGTTCATGCTCGTTGCAATGGGAGATATCCTGCCCGCTGATGGTAATGCTTCCCTTGTCGATTTTTTCCAGGCGGTTGATGGAGCGCAGGAGCGTCGATTTGCCTGAGCCTGAGGGGCCTATGATGACAACCCTTTCCTTGGGACGGATATTGAGATTGACATCCTGCAAGGCCACGAGCGAGCCGAAGAATTTCCAGGCATGCTCTATCTTGATAATGGCTTCTGCGTTTTGATCCACAGCCGATTTCGTGGTGGTGTTCTTACTTTCTTCTGTCATAGTAGTTCAACCTGGCTTCCATGATGGCGACGCACTTTGAAAGGAGCAGCGTTATTATAAGATAGACTAGTGCAACGATGGTGTAGGTCTCAAAGTAGAGATAGGTCTTTGAGGCAAAGCTTCTGCCCCTTTGCATGAGGTCGGGCATGGCCATGACCGAAACAAGGGATGTATCCTTAAGCATGGCGATGCATTCATTGCCTACAGGAGGCAGGATGGTGCGCCACGCCTGGGGCAGGATGACGTAAAACATGGTCTGGAAGCGGTTGAATCCCAGGGATCTGGCTGCTTCTGTCTGGCCTCTGGGAATGGCTGTAATGCCTGCCCTGAATACCTCGCCCATGTAGGCGCCGTAGCAGAAGCTGATGGCGACAACGGCACTGCACAGGCTGGAAACCTGCAAAAACTTGGAGAGGGCATAGTAAATGTAGAAAATCTGGACAAGCAGCGGGATGCCGCGGATGATTTCCACATATGTAGAGGCTGTCAGGTTGATAAAGGAATTGTGCGATATGCGGCCAAGGCCTGTTAAGAGACCCATTGGCACAGCGCAGCAGATTGCCAGAAAGGTTACCTGGAAGGTGACAAAAATACCGTCAGGCAAAAATGTGATGACATCAAGGTATGGCTCAGGCCAGACTGTACAGAGGACAATCAGTGTACAAATGGCGCCCACAAGGGAAATGGACCACGCGCTGATGAGTTTTTTACTGAGGGGTTTGGGAACGAGAGGGCCCTCGGTTATCACCATTATGGTGCCCTGGCTCTCTTTCTCGTCTTCTTTTAATGATTCTGGTGCCATAATATTCCCATTGAGACTGCCATTGGCACACCCTGCCTTGAGACAAGACAGAGGACGACGTCCTGGCAGACCCCTTGCCTGTTAGAAAAGAACACACTGCGTTATTTCTGTCCGGACAGCCGGCAAGAGATGCTGTCCAAAAAAATAAAGCAGAACCCCGTGACAGTACTGCCGCCTGCGTGGATGCTTTTTCCCGTACAACAAGGCGGCTTAAAGGTCAGGCATGGTATGCCTGGGCATGCCTTGCTTCCTTCAAAAAAAATCATGTTAGACAGGGAATGGAAACTGGTCAAGAAAAGATCGGCTTGCAGACCGTTTCACGGCAGTTTTGCAGGCGGGCTTCATGCAGGGGAGCAGTCAGGGAATGCTTGAATTGCCTTTTTGAGTCGGCTATTGTGCCCTTGTCTGCAGGGACGCTTTTTCAGAGAAAGCCACAGTCCCTGGCATATACAGCTATCCGGATTTCAGGGAGGCGTCCAAAATATGGCGGACGACATGAAAGTTCTTATTATGTGTGGCGGCAAGGGAACAAGGCTGCGCGAGGAAACCGCAGTAAAGCCCAAGCCCATGGTGGAAATCGGCGGCAAGCCAATTTTGTGGCATATCATGCATATCTACAGCCGTTTCGGGTACAAAGACTTTGTCCTGCCCCTAGGCTACAAGGGCGATGTCATCAAGCAGTATTTTGCCGACTATCACCGCAAGCACAGCGATTTTACCGTTGATCTGAAGACCGGCGCCATCACAACCGACAAAAGCGATATTGAAGACTGGCGTGTCACATTGTGCGATACCGGCGAGGAAACTTTGAAGGGAGCCCGTCTGAAGAGGGTTGCCCGTCATATTGACACGGACAGGTTTATGGTCACCTACGGCGACGGTGTTTCGGACATCGATCTGGATGCCCTGGTGCGCTTCCATAAGGAGTCCGGCTGCATCGGCACCTTTACAGGCGTGCGCATGCCCAGCCGCTTCGGCACGGTCCGCACTGACGAAAGCGGCAAGATTTTGTCCTGGGAAGAAAAGCCTGTCCTCAACGAATATATCAACTGCGGCTTTTTTGTGTTCAAGCGTGAATTCCTGGACTACCTGAGTGAGGACGAGTCCTGCGACCTGGAAAAGGAGCCCCTGCAGCGCCTGGCAAAGGAAGGGCAGCTTTCCATGTATCCGCATCCTGGCAAGTGGCAGTGCATGGATACACTGCGTGACAATATGCTGCTGAATCAGCTCTGGAATTCAGGAAAGGCTTTCTGGACAGGAGAAAAGTAGGACATGTTTCATAACGTCTACAAGGGAAAACGTGTCTTTGTAACCGGGCATACCGGTTTTAAGGGCAGCTGGCTTTGCGCCTGGCTTCTGAGCATGGGCGCCGAGGTGACAGGCTATTCCCTGTCCATACCGACCAATCCTTCTCATTTTGAAGCCATGGGGCTTGCCGGGCATATACATGATATTCGCGGCGACGTGCGTGACAGGGAACGTCTCACAGCCGCCATGGCCGAGGCAAAGCCCGACATAGTCTATCACCTGGCTGCCCAGGCGCTGGTCCGGCTGTCCTATGACCAGCCTGCAGAGACCTTTGAGTCCAATGTCATGGGCACCATGAATGTCTGCGAGGCAGTCCGCCTCACTCCTTCTGTGCAGTCCCTTGTCCTCATTACCTCTGACAAATGCTACCGCAATGACGAGCATGTCTGGGGCTACAGGGAAAATGACCACTTAGGCGGCTATGATCCGTATTCCGCTTCCAAGGGCTGTGCCGAAATCGTGGCCCATTCCTATTTCCGCAGCTTCTTTGCCAAGGACGGCCCGAGGTGCGCCACTGTGCGTGCCGGCAACGTCATAGGCGGCGGCGACTGGGCTCTGGACCGCATAGTGCCTGACTGTGCCCGTGCCTGGTCCGAGGACAGGCCTGTCCTGATCCGCAGCCCCCATGCCACAAGGCCCTGGCAGCTTGTTCTGGAACCTTTGTCCGGCTATCTCTGGCTTGGTGCCCTGCTTTATGAGAATGACACAAGCCGTCCCTTCCCGCTGTCGGGAGAAGCATACAATTTCGGGCCGGCTGCCGATGTAAACAATCCTGTCAGCGACGTTGTAAACGCCCTGGCCCAGCACTGGACCGGCTTCCGCAGTGAAATGGACATGAGCAAGGGATTGGAGCGCAAGGAATGCACCCTGCTCAAACTGTGCTGCGACAAGTCCCTGGCCTATCTTAACTGGAAGGCTACCCTGACTTTTGATGAGACCATACGCTACACTGCCGAATGGTATCAGCGCTATTACAAGGGCGGCGGACAGCACGAATCCATGCTGAACTTCACGCTGGGGCAGATAAATGCCTATACCAACGCCGCTGCCATGCGCAACCAGGCCTGGATAGGTCCTGACGGAAAGTAGCCATGGAAGACGTGACTCTTGAGGCATCCGCCATTAAGGGTGTCGAATATCTTCCCTTGCGCATGATAGACACGCCTGGCGGTGCCGTGCTGCACATGCTCCGCCCTGGCATGCCTCTTGTCCCAGGCCTTTGCGAGAAAGACGGCAAGGACCTTCTCTGCGTTGGCGAGATATATTTTTCAGAAGTGCTGCCTGGCGCAGTCAAGGCATGGAAGCGGCATACTGAGCAGACGCAGTTTTTTGCCGTGCCCAGCGGCACGCTTGGCATTGCTCTCTATGACGGACGGGCCTCTTCAGAAACATACGGGAAGGTGCAGACATTCCGTCTGGGCAGAAAAGCCTTGTATGCCCTTTTGCGTATTCCCTGCGGCGTCTGGTACGGCTTTACGGCCTTAGGATCAGAGCCTGCCATCATCTGCAATGCGGCAGACAAGCCGCATGATCCCA
Source organism: Desulfovibrionaceae bacterium (assembly GCA_030530085.1). Taxonomy (GTDB): domain Bacteria; phylum Desulfobacterota; class Desulfovibrionia; order Desulfovibrionales; family Desulfovibrionaceae; genus Desulfovibrio. The sequence continues at coordinate 6,730 of JAUMVQ010000002.1, forward strand.
ATGAAGGCATCAAGGCAGCCCCTGACAGCCCTGAGGGACAGTCCATTCCCTTTGACTGGAAAGCCCCTTTCCCTGAATCAGTTACAGGATAACCTTGATCTAAAAGTACATAACGGGCCGCAGCTTTATGCGGCCTTTTTTCTGGAGAAAAAACATGACCGCAGGAGAAATCTTAAAAAAAGCCATGGCAGGAAGGCCTGAGGGGGCTCCTGAACGCAGCTGGAAAGATCTGGCAAAGGCATGGTGGCGCTGTGCGCGTCCGCCGTTTTTTATCACTGCCGCCATTCCCGTCCTTGTGGGGCTGGCCTTTGTCATGCGCTGCCATATACCTCTGGACGGCTCCCTTGTAGCACGCCTTGTCTTTTTGCTATTGGGCTGCGGCCTTGGCCTTACCATTGCCAACGTGGCAAACGAGCTCTTTGACTATGTGCTTGGCGTGGACAGCCAGGAAGACAGCATAGGCGGGACAGGCGTCATACAAAGCGGCCTTATTTCCTGCCGCGAACTCTTTATAGCCGTACTGCTTCTGGTAGTGGCAACGCTTGCCGTGGGAATCGGGCTTGTGTACACGCTGCCCGCAGGCCTGCGTCCTGTCCTTCTGGTCCTGACACTGTTTGCCGTGGCTTCTGCCGTCTTTTATGTCGCCCCTCCCATACGCTACGGGCACCGCGGCCTTGGCGAGGTCATGGTCGGCATCAATATGGGCTTTATCATCGTCAGCGCCTCAGCCACCATACTGGCACAGAGCTTTGACATCCGCTCGCTTGGCGTGGCCCTGCCTGTGGTGCTCATGGTGGCAGGCATACTTTACTACCAGAGCCTGCCAGAAATAGAGACTGATGCCAGGGCCGGCAAGAAAACTCTGGCCAATATCCTCGGCAAGGATCATGCTCTGCTGGTGTTCCGTCTGTGGTGGCCGGCAACATGGTGCAGTATGATTAATCTCTTCCTCTGCGGCCTTGCAGGCTGGCCTGTCTTCTTCTGCCTGGTCTCTGCCCCTTTGTGGTGGAAGGCACAGTATCTTATTGCCGAAAGAGGCGACGGCGACTGGCTTCCTCTGGACAAGTACGGCTACCTTGTCCGCTTATGCTACCTTATCAGCGGCGGTGCCTTAATCTGGGGTGTTGCCTGGCTGTAGCAGCACAATATTTGCCGTCAGGGGATGCACTGCCATGAGGCGGCATTCTCAAAAAAAGAAAGGCTCTTTCCATGGGAGGCAGCTTCCTGCCCCTGCGGAAAGAGCTTTTTGTTTGCAAGACCCACTGTAACTTCTTAGGAAAGCTGGTTTCAGAGTATACCCGCAGAGCCTCTTGTCAGACATATGCATCCGGCAGCAAAAATCAGCAAACGAAGGATGCGCCTGAAAGACTCCTGATTGATACGACGTGCAACAGGAAGGCCTGCAACCATGCCAAGTACAGTAGCCGGTGCACCGAAAAGAACATGGTGGAGGACATCGGCAGTATAGAGATCTGCCATATAATGGCAGATCATGGTCAGCAGGCTTGCCAGAAGGGTAAACAGGTTCATGGTGGCAAGCGTTTCCAGATGTCCCCAGCCTGCACATAGGGAATAGATGGCGACAGGCGGATTGCCAAAACCAATGGATGTATTGATGAGCCCCGAGAAAAAGCCGGCTGTGCCCCCTGCAGCAAAGGTATCCTTCCTCCCCTGCGAAGCCGGTTTTCCCTTCCAGAGAATAAAAAGTATCATGACTGCGCCTGTGACCAGTTGCAGTACTGATGACGGCGTTATGAGCAGAATATAGAGGCCTGCAAGGGAGCCAGGTATGGCGCCTGCTGTGAGGGCCTTCAGCGAATGGAAGAGGGTATGGCGCCAGTAGGCAACGGTCATGGCTGCCGAAATGATGGCGACACAGATGCAGGTGGCAGGCACGAGAGTCTGGGACTGCAGGCAGCCTGCATAGATGGGTAGCGCCACCATGGCAGCCCCCATGCCGCCAACGCTGTTGACAAAGCCGCCCAGAAACCAGGCCAGGGCAAAAAGCCACAGGGAAGTGTCTTCAAACATGACGACCTCTTACTACTGAAAATTGAAACCGGCTGCAGGCCTGACTGCAAAAAACCGTGCACCGTAAAAAGAATTCAGGCAGGCCGTATGGTAACAGGCCTGCCTGGATGGGGTTCCGGCCTGGATCATAAGGCACAGGCCGGGTGAGGAGTATGAATTTAGTGCCTAATAGCCGCCCACTATGCACAGTGGCACTGCGGGAACGTAGGTGATGAGCAGTAGCACCAGGATCAGGAGGCCGATCATAGGCAGGGCTGCCCTGGCAATGGAAGTAATCTTGGTATTGGAAATGCCGCTGGCCACGAAGAGGTTGACGCCAACGGGAGGCGTAAGGAAGCCGATGGCCAGGTTGACGACCATGATGACACCAAAGTGCAGGGGCGATACGCCGACACCTGTGACGATGGGCAGCAGGATGGGTGTCAGGATAACGATGGCAGCCAGGGCTTCCATGAAGACGCCGACGATAAGCAGCAGGATGTTGATGATAAGGAGGATAAAGATCTTGCTGTTGGTGAAGCTTAAGATGGCGCGGGCGATGGTGCCGGGCACATCTTCAATGGTCATGATGTTGCCGAAAATGGTGGCCATGGCCATAAGGACGATAATAGTGGCAGAAGTTTCTGCTGATTCCACGCAGCATTCGCACATCTTGCGGAAGCTGATTTCCTTGTAGATGAAGACGCCGACAATGATGCCGTAGAAGGCTGCCACGGCAGCAGCCTCAGTGGGTGTCATGAAGCCGCCGTAGATACCGCCAAGCACGATAACCGGAACCATGAGGGCCCACTTGGCATCCCAGAAAGCCCTGGTAATGGTCTTGGCGTTACGCTCTTTCTGCTCGCCCTTCCAGCCATTCTTCTTGGAGATAAAGAAGGAATAGCTCATGAGGACAATGCCGCAGAGGACGCCGGGAATAATGCCGCTGATGAAGAGGTCGCCAATGGAGACCTGGGCGGAAATGCCGTAGACCACAAAGGGATTGCTGGGAGGAATCATGACGCCCAGCGCACCGGCAGATGCCACAATGGCGCAGGCAAAGGCCTTGTCGTAGCCGCGCTCAAGCATGGCCGGAATGGTCAGCGATCCGATGGCTGCCACGGTGGCAGGTCCGGATCCGGAAATGGCGCCAAAGAACATGCAGGTGACGACAGTGGTCAGTGCCATGCCGCCGTAGAGGCCGCCTATCATTTCATCGGCCAGTGTCAGCAGGCGGGTGGAAAGGCCGCCCGCACCCATGAATACACCAGCTGCGATGAAGAAGGGGATGGCCATGATGGGGAAGTTGTCCAGGGAGGTGAAGGCCACCTGCGAGATGTACTGCAAGGGCAGGGTGTCGGCACAAATGATGGTAGCCAGTGAGGAGAGGCCCAGGCCTATGGCAATGGGAACGCCAAGAACGCACAGAACGAGAAAATAGCCAAAGAGTGCCGGCAGGGGAGCAATGTAGTCATAGAGGACAGGAAGGCCGGGGCAGTTTAAGGCCAGCAATATGGGGTACATGGGCAGGCCTAGTACCAGGAAGAGGACTATGCCCAGGATGGAATCCTTTGTGCCGCAGATTTTGCACTGCCTGTACAGATCCTGGAGGAGGCGAAGGCTCATGAGGCCAAAGCCCACAGGCAGGATCAGATACGGAATAAGGTAGGGAATACGGGTAGCAGTGGTGTACTGCGGGAACTGCAAGAGGCGCTCAATCTGTGACCAGCCAGTGATAGCTATGACCAGGGTGAGAAGCAGGAAGCATCCGTGCACCACGATCCAGCTTATGTCCTGCCAGCGCTTGGGCATTTTGTCATAGATAATGTCTATGCGGATGGAGGAGCGCTTCTTAATGGCAACACAGAGGGCCAGGTAGGTGATCCAGATGAAGATGTAGCGGGACACTTCTTCCGTCCAGACCATGGCACCGGCTGTTTCAAGAACTGAGCTGACGATGTAGCGATAAAATGTCTGTAAGGTGATGAAGCAGATAATGGCGATAAGTCCGACAACAAGGAAAATCTTTTCAAAGTTGTCGTCCAGCCAGCTCAGAATGGACGGCTTCGTGCCATCATTGCTTTGGCAGGTCTGTACGGAGGCGGTCATGCGAAAACCTCATGCAGGTTAATCAGTTGCGAGAAAAGAGCCTTAAGTTGAGGGGGAAGAGGGACATCCTCTTCCCCCGTTTGAGCATTGAAATAAACTACTTCTGTGTGTCGGCGATCATCTTGGTGAGTTCGGCAGGAATCTGCTTGCCAAATTCCTCGCGCACGCCCTGGGTCATCTTGTAGAGCTCAGCAAATTCGGCGTCTGAGAAGTTGTGCACCTTGGCGCCGTTCTTCACGAAATTCTTCAGGGCTTCGTCTTCCAGCTTGGGAGAGATGGAACGTTCCCAGGCAAGGGCTTCGGCAGCAGCCTCGCGCAGAATCTGCTGCTGTTCGGGCTTTAAGCTGTCGAACTTGGCCTTGTTCATCAGCAGGAAGTGCATGGAATAGTTGTGACGGCTGTCTGTCACGTACTTCAGAACTTCGGAGTGCTTGGCAGCATCGAGCAGGCCGTAGGTATTGCCTTCGCCGTCAACTGTGCCCTGCTGCAGGGCGGTGTAGGTTTCACCCCAGGCGATGGGGGCAGGGTTCATGCCAAAAGCCTTGGCAACGGCAACTTCCACGGGAGAATCAGTGGTACGGACCTTGAGGCCCTTGAAGTCACTAGCCTTCTCGATGGCACGGGTGGCGGTGCAGAAGCTGCGGTAGCCGTATTCGCTGGTCATCAGCAGTTCCAGGCCGATGGAGTTGCAAAGCTTTTTGTAGTACGCACCGAGCTCGCCGCTGTCCAAAGCCTTGTACAGGTTTTCCTGGTACTTGGGGTTGGTCACATAGGGAAGGTCGAGAGCCATGAAATGAGGATGGAAGCTGGCCAGGTTGGGGGTGGAGCTGGAAGAAAGATCCAGTGTGCCGGCCTGGGCTGCTTCTGTGGTGACGCGGTCAGAACCGATCTGGCAGTTGCCAAAGATGGCAATCTTCATGGTGCCTTTGCTTTTTTCAGCTACCAGTTCGGCAAACTTCTCATAGCCCAGGGTAACGTTGTTGCCGGGAGCCATGGGGTGGCCAAGACGCAGGGTCATGGGACGGGCTGCCTCAGATGTGCTTGCGCTGAAGAGGAAGCCGAAGGCTGCCAGGATAGCAGCGCAGAGGAACAGTTTCTTCATAACATACCTCAATGCATTGAAGGGATGGGGGTAGGATCTTGCGATCCTTGGTAACTTTGCTGGCTTCCCTCTCCGCAGGGAACGGGAAGCAGATTCTGAAAAAAAACAATGTTGCAATAATGCAATACTATGTTCTGCCAAGCAACTATGAAATTTCTTAGTAATATGGCCTGTGATCGGCCTGCCTTATCAGCACAAAGGGAACATCTGCCTGGCCCTGAATCGGAAAAGGCGCTTTCCGGGCGGATTCTGCTGATAAAAAGATGCGTTCTGAACTTTATCCAGGCAGAAGCACCCTTTGCTATGAACATGCGCCAAAAAGTACAAAATAAAGTGAAGTGGCACACTATGAAATTACTAAAGCAAAAAATGTGCCTTACCACCAAACAATCTCCTTCTGTACGGCGCAGAAAACCGTCAGAACGCAGGCTTGTACACCATGGAAGAATGAAAAATCGGCAGTATAAAAGAGGTATATTCAGGGTTTAATGGCTTTATGGGGAAAGCCTGGCAGGCTTTAAAGCGCCTTTTGTGAAAGAATTCTCCGGAACTGCTCAGATCCAGGGCAAAAATATCGAGACATGCCTGCAAGTAATTTTTTTTCACAAATTATTGTTTTTTAGGTTGTCCAGGCAGTGAATGCTGTCTTTTTCATCCTTATGTGCTTGCCCGCTTATTTTTTTTTCTCTGAAAATATTGCAATAATGCAACAAAAATCACAAAAAATATTGCAGAAGTGCATTATTTTTTAACGCTAATAGAAATTATTCACAAATAGAGGCAAAAAATGCGCTTGCTACGGTCAAATGTTCGTTTAGGAACGATTTCTGCATACAGCTGATAACAAGCAGGTCATGCGGCTTGTCCTGTGACATAGCGGAACACCCCGCCTGATCTCTGATATGCACTGCCTTTCCTCCTTCGGGGAGGGCTTCTTTCCTTAAAGACAAAAGGATTAATCAATGAAGATCTTTGATTTTCGTTTCCGTCCCAACACGAAGGAAATCCTTGACGGCATAGCCAACTCGGCCATGTTCAAGGCTTCCTGCGAGGCCAGCGGCTTTGACAAGCGTGTCGCCCAGACCTTGCCTGAAATTGTGGACGATCTGAAAAAACGTGGTGTCTGCGGCGGCGTCATTACAGGCCGTGACTGCGAGACAACCTATGGCTCGCCGGCCAACAACGGCAGCGTCCTGGAATTCTGCCGGGCCTACCCTGACTTTTTCTATGGCTTCTGGGGCATTGATCCCCACAAGGGCATGAACAGCGTCCGCGAGGTGGAGAAGGTTGTGAAAGAGTACGGCATGCGCGGCATTGCCACTGACCCGTACCTGGCTCATATCAAGCCTTCTGAGGCCCGCTACTATCCTATCTATGCCAAGTGCTGCGAGCTGAATGTTCCTGTCTTCATCACGACAGCTCCTCCGCCGGCAGTTCAGGGTGCCCTCATCGAGTATACCGACCCCAGGGATGTTGACAAAGTTGCCCGTGATTTCCCTGAACTTGTCATCATCATGAGCCATGGCGGCTATCCCTTTGTCCAGGAAGCCATCTTCACCTGCCAGAGAAATCCCAATGTCTACATGGATCTCTCCGAGTACGAACTGGCGCCAATGGCAACTCATTATATTGAGTCGCTCACCAAGGGCATACTTGCTGACAAGATTATCTTTGCCAGCGCCCATCCCTTTATCGAACAGGTTGACGCCATTAAGAACTATATGGAAATGGGCCTCAGCGAAGAAACACTTGAAAAGGTGCTGTACAAGAACGCTGCCCGTATCCTCGGCCTCTCCCTGTAGCATTCCTTTAAGGCTGGTTTTCCTGATCCGGCCTTGTCCGCCCGTCCTTAAAAAAACATCCTGAAGGATAGTACAAGTATTCCTCAGACTGTTTTTGAAAGGGCGGGCTTTTGTATTTTATTGCAAAAATGCAATATGTGTTATGCAGCAGTGAACAGCTGGATATCACGTGAAAAAGTGTGCTAATGGCAAGCCGCAACAGAGTGTTGAATTCAGAAATGTTGCAATTTTGCCATAGCTTGTGAAAGCATGTACGAAAAAGCACATGCGCAATGTTGCAATTTTGCCATAATGCCGGCCTAAAATAAGCGCTGCTTTGCGGCCGGACGCTGCTTCCTGCACGGGTTTTAACAGCAAAAAACAATAGAATAGCGCCCGGCTATGGAAAGATACAAGTGTTGGCATGATACATGCTTAAGTACAAGCAAGTGCAGCTCTGTCACCTCATTTTCAGATGCTGCCGCATTTTCTTGTGAAAATTAGCTCAGAACCTATTCCAACCAAAAGACACTTTGTTGAAAGACACTTTGGAGGATAAATATGACAGCTCCTGTTACCGAATGTTGCCTGCGTTCTCCCCAGGAGAAACGTATCCAGGACAAGATCGACGGCAAGGTCGATAAGTTCCGCACCAGCCATGAGCGCGTGTTCCGCATGCTGGAGCGCTTTGACGGCCAGAAGCCCAGGATCGACATTGAGCGTGCCCTGTACTTCACCCAGTCCATGAAGGAGACCGAGGGCGAGCCCCTGGTGCTCCGCTGGGCCAAGGCCCTTATGAACATCGCCAAGCACATCACCGTTACCGTGGACGATGATCAGCTGGTCCTGGGCCGTGCCGGTGGTGTCAAGGGCCGTTACGGCATCCTCTATCCCGAACTGGACGGCGACTTCCTGGATATTGCCGTCAAGGACCTGCCCACCCGCAAGACCTCTCCTGCGTCTATTACTCCTGAGGACGCAGAGCGCGTGGTGAACGATGTTGCTCCCTACTGGAAAGGCAAGACCTTCCATGAAGCCCTCAATGCAGCCCTTCCTCCCGAGGTGCACAAGCTGACCTATGACGATCCCCAGGGCCTTATTTCCCGCTACATCGTCAATGAGACAGCTTCCTTCCGCTCCTCCATCCAGTGGGTGCACGATTACGAAAAAATCCTGAAGAGAGGCTTTAACGGCATCAAGAAGGAAGCCCAGGAAAAACTGGCTGCCCTTGATTCCCTGTCCTGCAAGGACATGTGCGAAAAGAAGCCCTTCCTGGATGCTGTCGTCATCGTCTGCGACGCCATCGTCCTCTGGGCGCACCGCTATGCCGATGCAGCCAGGCTCGAAGCCGAAAAGACCACCGATCCCGCCCGCAAGGCCGAACTCCTGCGCATGGCTGCCAATGCCGACCATGTGCCCGGCGAGCCTGCCCGTGATTTCTGGGAAGCCTGCCAGAGCCAGTGGTTTACCCAGATGTTCTCCCGCCTGGAGCAGAAGACCGGTACCACCATTTCCAACGGCCGTATGGACCAGTACTTCTATCCCTTCTACAAGGCTGATATCGAGTCCGGTGCCATTACCGAAGAAAAGGCAATGGAAATCCTGGAATGCATGTGGGTAGGCATGGCCGAATTTATCGATATGTACATCTCTCCCACCGGCGGCGCCTTCAACGAAGGCTATGCCCACTGGGAAGCCGTGACTGTCGGCGGCCAGACGCCCGACGGCCGCGACGCCACCAACGAGCTCACCCATCTCATCCTCCGTTCCAAGAGAGAATTCCCCCTGCACTATCCGGATCTCGCAGCCCGTGTGCACAGCGCAAGCCCCGAGGAATACCTGATGGACGTGGCCGAAACCATCAAGTTTGGTTCCGGCTTCCCCAAGCTCATCAATGACGAAGAAGTCGTGCCCCTGTACGTGTCCAAGGGCGCTACCTTTGAAGAGGCCTATGACTACGCCGTCTCCGGCTGCACCGAGGCCCGTATGCCCAACCGTGACACCTACACCTCCGGCGGCGCCTATGTGAACTTTGCCGCTGCCGTGGAAATGGTGCTTCGCAACGGCCGCATGAAAAAATACGGCGACCAGGTTCTCGGCCTTGAGACAGGCGATCCCAGAAACTTCAAGACCTGGGACGAATTCTGGAATGCCTATGTGCAGCAGCACACCCTGTTCATGCGCACGGCCTTCATCCAGCAGTACATCATCAACAAGCTGCGTGCCGAGCACTTTGCCCAGCCCATGGGCTCTGCCATGCATGACCTCTGCATGAAGCACTGCATTGACCTGCACCAGGAACAGATTCCCGAAGGCATCAACTTCGGCTACTTTGAATACATGGGCCTGGGCACCGTGGTTGACTCCCTGTGCGCCGTCAAGAAGCTTGTCTTTGAGGACAAGAGCGTCACCATGGACGAGCTCATCAAGGCCCTTGATGCCAACTTCGAGGGCTATGAGGCCCTGAAGGCCAAGCTGAAGTCCTGCCCCTGCTACGGCAACAACGATCCCTATGCCGACGAAATCGGCCGCGAAATCGACAAGCTGAGCGTGGAGTACGGCAACAAGTACAGCATGAAGGATCTGGGCATGCACAACGACGTGCGCTACGTGCCCTTCACCTCCCATGTGCCCTTCGGCAAGGTTGTCAGCGCAACCCCCAACGGCCGTGTTGACTGGTTCCCGCTGTCCGACGGCTCCTCTGCCTCCCATGGCGCAGACGTCAACGGTCCCACCGCTGTTCTTCTGTCCAACTACAACACCAAGAACTACGGCTACCATGACCGTGCTGCCCGTATGCTGAACCTCAAGTTTACGCCCAAGTGCGTTGAAGGCGAGGCCGGCACCGAGAAGCTGGTGCAGTTCATCCGCACCTTCGTTGACCTCAAGCTGTGGCACGTGCAGTTCAACGTCATCAATGCCGATACGCTCATCAAGGCCCAGAAGAATCCCGAGAAGTACCGCAGCCTCATCGTCCGTATCGCAGGCTACAGCGCCTACTTCGTGGATCTGTCACCTGACCTGCAGAATGACCTCATTGCCCGTACCGTGCATGAGAGCATCTAAAGGGAAAGCCGCAGACTGGCTGCCATTTCCATGAAAAAAGCCCTGGCAGACTGCTGTTTTGCCAGAGCATAAGACACGCAAAGGGCCTGTTCCCTCCTTGAATCAAGAGAGAACAGGCCCTCACGCATGAAAAGAGGTCCGGAGGGAAATCCTATGGGCAGAATGGAAGACAAGAAGACCACAGGCCTGGTATTTAATATCCAGAAATATTCCGTCCATGACGGACCCGGCATCAGGACAATAGCCTTTCTGAAGGGGTGTCATTTGCGCTGCAAATGGTGCAGCAATCCTGAGTCGCAGCAAAAGCATCCGGAACTGGCTGTAAACAACAACCGCTGCATAGGGACCGACAAGTGCCACTACTGCATGGATGCCTGTCCAAACGATGCCCTGTATGCAGACGGCACCAAAATAGCCGTGCATCGCGACAAGTGCGAGGGCTGTACTGATATGCCTTGTGCCACAGCCTGTCCTGCACAGGGTCTTCTTGTCTATGGCTCTGTACGTACCGTGGACGACGTGCTGAAGGTCATCCAGCAGGATTCTCCTTTTTATGCCAGATCAGGCGGCGGCATGACCTTGTCCGGCGGCGAGCCCTTTGTGCAGGCAGAATTTGCCCTGGCCCTCTTGCGCGAGGCAAGGGCCCGTTATGTCAGGACAGCCGTGGAAACATGCGGCTGCTGTGATCAGAATGTCCTTATGGAAGCAGGGCGCTACCTGCAGTACGTGTTGTTTGATATCAAGCACATGGATTCTGCCATCCACAAGGAACAGACAGGCATGCCCAACAAGATTATCCAGGATAATCTGAAGATGCTGTGCAAAACCTATCCTGAAATGCCCATCCTTGTGCGTACCCCTGTTATTCCCGGCTTCAATGACAATAAGGAGGCCATACAGGGCATAGCCTCCTTTGTGGACGAACTGGCCAGGACGTATAACAAGCATGTTGACTATGAAATGCTTGCCTACCACCGCCTTGGCACGCAGAAATACGAATTTCTGGACAAGCCCATGCCTATGGGTGATGTCAAGCTGAGCAAGAGGCTCTTTGCCGAATTGCAGGAAGAGGCCCGCAAGATTCTGGGAGACCGCCTGCATACCTCGAAATAGCTTAAGCCGGCCGCAGTTATAGAGATGCTCCTGATGCACTATGTGTCAGGAGCCTTTTTTTTCGGGGTGCTGATGGCAGGGAGGGAAGATCTGGACGATAACCAGTGAGTGGTATACATTTCAGATGCTTTCAAAGCCCCTTTTTGCCATTCAGGAATGTTTTCCCCGTCTTTGCATTTTTGACCGGACGTTCTCATGGATACAAAGATACGTGCCTCAATTGCAAGTCATTTTGATGCCATACTCGATGTCCTCTCAGAAGGTGTCTATATCACGGATACAGCAGGCAAGACCCTGTATGTCAACAGCATGTATGAACAGCTGACAGGGTACAAGCTGGCCCAGCTTGGCGGTGTCAATGTACGGGACCTTCTGGATAACGGCGCCTTTGACATTGCCCTGAATCCGGAAATCGTCAAGACACACAAGCCAAGCACCCGCGTCCAGCGCCTGAAAAACGGCAAAACCCTGGTTCTGAGCGGATACCCCGTTTTCGGGGAGAACGGCAGGCTGTGCTTTGTGGTGACTTTTGCCAGGGATATTACCATATTGCAGGACCTTAATTCCAGGGTGGCCCATCACAGGGAGATGCTCAGGGCAACGCAGGAACTGCAGCATGTCTATCTGGCCAAGCAGAAAGAAGACAGCGGCATTGTCACGGAGTCTTCCAGCCCGGCCATGAACAGGGTGCTGGAAATGGTGGACACCCTGGCCCAGACTGATGCGACCGTTCTGCTTCTGGGCGAGACTGGCGTTGGCAAGGATGTCATAGCCCGCCTGCTGCACGGGCGCAGCTTCAGGGGCGACAAGCTTCCTATCAAGGTGGACTGCGGCGGCATTGCAGAATCCCTGATTGAATCAGAGCTTTTTGGCTATGTAGCAGGAGCGTTCACTGGCGCCTCTTCCAAGGGAAAGGCAGGCTATTTTGAAATTGCCAGCGGCAGTACCATTTTCCTGGATGAAATAGGCGAGCTGCCCATGAACATGCAGACACGCCTTCTGCGCGTCCTGCAGGACGGCGTTATCCAGCGTGTGGGCTCTACGGCGCCAAAGAAGGTGGATGTGCGCATTATTGCGGCAACCAACCGCAATCTTGAGGACTGCATAAAGGAAGGTACATTCAGAAGCGACTTGTTCTACCGGCTGAATGTGGCTGCCATCAATATTCCTCCCCTGCGCGAGCGGCCTGAGGACATCGATCTCCTTGCCAGCAAATTCCTGAACACCTATTCGGCCAAATACAGGAAAACACTGAGCTTCAAGGACGAGACCATGGCCATACTGCGCAGCTATTCCTGGCCTGGCAACGTGCGCCAGCTGCAGAATCTGGTGCACAGCATGGTTATTACCGCCAAGGGAACAGTGCTTTCTCCGGACGAGCTGCCTGCCTCCATTTCCGGTATACGCAAGGAAGAGCATCTTTTTTCCGATTATATGAAGGCTGACGGCCGCTCCCTGCACGACATCATGCGCGACATGGAGGCTGAATTCCTTCTCAAGGCCATCAAGCAGTACGGATCCATTCAGAAGGTGGCCGATGTTTTCCAGGTTGATAGAACGACAATTTTCCGTAAAACTCGCCACTACAAAAAGGCTGCTTCCGGAAATGAGTCCGGATAAGACATGGCCGCAAGGCCGTCTGCCTTCAGTTTGTTCTGTTTTTTAGCGACACAAGCCATCATCATGCAAAGCACAATATTTCAACCCCTGTCCGATGAGGAACTGGAAAGGATTCCAACTCCGCAAAGACCACTGCATTCTATTCCCGAGCTCAGTCTGTCCCCCAAAATAAATGCCCATGTTCCGGATGACGAGGAATGTGAAAGGCTCTGGGACAAATACAAGATGTTTGACAACATCAGGGCCCACTGCCTGCTGGTAGCCGAAGTGGCAACAGAGCTTGCAACAAAGGCAGCCATGTCGGGGCTGCCGGTGTCTGTCCCGGAGGTGAGGGCTGCAGGCCTTCTGCATGATATTGCCAAAACGTATTGTGTGTGTCATGGAGGCGGCCATGCCGATCTTGGTGCTTCCTGGGTTGTGCAGGAAACACATAACCACCGTATAGCACAGGGTGTCTTTCACCATGTGTGGTGGCCATGGGAACTGCCCCTGGAAAATGCGCAGCGTTTGTGCGCCCTGCCTTTCTTCATCCTGTATGCCGACAAAAGGGCAAGACACGATGAATTTGTCTCGCTTGAAGACCGCTATGTCGATCTGTATGAGCGCTACGGGAATTCAGATGTGCGCAAAAAGTCCATTTACATGGCCTATCTGCAGGGCAAGTCCATTGAAAACGGCCTTTCAAGATGCCTGGGCATGGATTTGAGCAGCTGGCATCCTGCCGCAAGAACGGCACGTAAAGAGGAAAATTAGTCTATTATGAAAATTCTGCTTATTGCTGGCGGCTGGTCCAGCGAACGCGAGGTCAGCCTTTCTGCCGTTCCCGGGTTAAAGGATGCGCTGGAAGAGCTGGGGCACGCTGTGACTGTCTTTGACCTGCTCTCCAATTTTAATGACGTGGTTAAGGCTGCCAGGGAACACGACTTTGCCTTTATTAACCTGCATGGCACGCCAGGAGAGGACGGCCTTGTCCAGTCCCTGCTTGAATATGCCGGCTGCCCCTATCTTGGTGCCGGTCCCTCAGGATCCTTCCTGGCCCTGCACAAGGCTGCTTCCAAGCAGATTTTCCGCGATCTGGGACTGCCTACGGCTGACTGGGAATACCTGCCCCAGAGGCCGGAAGAAGGCTGGGAGCCCAAACTTGCCTATCCCCTCTTTGTCAAATCCTGCATGGGCGGATCGTCCCTCAGGCTGGGCAGGGTGGAAAACAGGGCTGAACTGGACAGCATCCTGAACGATATTTTTGCGCACGGGGAAGGGGCACTGCTGGAGCCTGTTCTGCCTGGAAGGGACGTGACCTGCGCTGTTGCCGGCAATCAGGCACTGCCGCCTATTCTGATTGTGCCGCAGATGGGCACGTATTTTGACTTCAAGAGCAAGTACAGCGAAGGCGGCGCAAAAGAGATTTGTCCTGCGCCCATTTCTGAAGCGGCGACCAAAAAGATGCAGGAGTATACGCTGCGTGCCGTTGAAGCGCTGGGGCTCAACGGCTATGGCAGGGCAGACTTTATTCTCGGCGACAACGACGAACTCCATATTCTTGAGGTCAATACCATCCCTGGCATGACGCAGGCTAGCCTTGTGCCTAAGGCTGCCAAGGCCATAGGCATGACTTTCCCCGCCTTTTTGCAGCACCTTATTGATCTGGGGCTGGCCAGGCACGGGAAAAAATAGTATCTACCCGCCCTCAAAACAGAAGCTGCTACAGCAAATCTGAAAATGTACGGAGGCACAGACAGGATATGTCCTGCCTGTGCCTTGTGCACTGTTTTGATTTTTTTGTTCCTCTGACTGCCTGCCCTGATTCTACCGGAGGATGCGATACTGCCTGCGCCTCATAATGAGCCCGTGACGCAGCAGTCGCCTATGCTGATGACAACGGAAAAAAACGGTTCCCTTCTGACAGCACATCTTTCAGCCCTGTTTGTGGCTACGGTCTGGGGGCTTACCTTTATTTCATCTAAAGTGCTGCTGGACCAGTACACGCCTCTGGAAATATGCGTCTACAGGCATGTCCTGGCCGTAGGCGGCATGTTTTTGCTGCGCCCCAGGCTTTTTTCGCATGGAGGCGGATGGCGTACAGAACTGCTTTTTATCTGCGCAGGCGTATGCGGTGTCAGCCTGTATTTTCTGCTGGAAAATACGGCCATGCAGTACACATATGCCTCCAATGTGAGCCTTATTGTCTGTACGGCACCGTTCTTTACAGGAATTGCGGCCAGATTGCTCCTGGGCGAGGAACTCTATGCCAACTTTTATATCGGCTTTGTCATAGCGATAACCGGCATTGCCCTCATATCGTTTAACGGGGCAAGCAACCTGGGGCTCAATCCCCTGGGGGATCTGCTGACAACCTGCGCAGCCATATCCTGGGCCTTTTATACAACCTGCACAAACAAGCTGTTCAAAAAAGGCTATCCTCTTTTTTTGGCGACAAGGCGCATCCTTTTCTGGGGGCTTGTGACTGCGGTCATGATCCTGCCTTTTCAGGACGCCCCTGTTACGCTTCCCCATCTTACAGATATGACGACACTGGCCAATTTTGCCTTCCTGGGGATTCTGGCTTCCCTGGGATGCTTTGTTATCTGGAACCGGGCCCTGAACATCCTTGGCCCTGTCAGATGCACTGCCTATGTCTATTTCAGTCCTGTAGTGACAGTGCTGGCTGCTGTTATTCTTATTGATGAACATCTTACGCCCATGTCTGTTTCCGGCATGGTGCTGACCCTGGCAGGCCTGCTTCTTTCAGAAAGGCACAAAACCCTTTTCAGGCGTCCTGGCAGGAGTGAGAAGCAGGACAGGCAACTGGAACTGCAACAACAGTGAATGATGGCTTTGACGGCCTCATTTCCATGCAGTACCTGGCCTTTTTGTTGCAGTTTTGCTGCAGCAGAAAGAGCCTTAATGGATACTGCATGGGGATGTTTTTGTATCTATATTGAAATACAGTTTCATTTTCAATTTCATATAAAAAGAGACGGCATCTTTCCTTGACACGGTCGATTTTCTACCTATGATATTTGAAACTGTGGAATAACTTCACAGTAACAAAAATCTGGTCTACGACCCCTATTGGAGGAAACTATGTCCTACGAAGTTACCGTTGATGCCGACAAGTGCGTGGGCTGTGGCGAATGTGTTGATGTCTGCCCCGTGCAGGTTTACGAACTCCAGGATGGCAAGAGCGAGCCCGTCAATGGTGAAGAGTGCCTCGGCTGCGAGTCCTGTGTGGAAGTTTGCGAAAACAACGCCATCACCGTTTCTGAAATGTAATTCATAGCCTCACGGCTATGTACCTATCTGGAGTGCCGCCTGCGAGCAATCGTCAGGCGGCATTCCTTGCACAAGGAGGGCAGCCAGCAATGGTTCCGGATCTTTCTCCCATATTTACGCAGTATGAGCGCCTGCGTTCCTTTGTGGACGGGGCTTTTGCCCAGGTTGAACAAAAATGTCCAGGATGCGTCTCATGCCATGTGGGATGCAGTGACTGCTGCCATGCCCTTTTTGACCTTTCCCTTGTCGAGGCCATGTATCTGAACAAGGCCTTCAAAGAGAAATTCGGCTACGGGCCTGAGAGGTCTGCCATACTTGAAAGGGCAGAACAGGCTGACCGCAAGCTGACCCGCATAAAAAAGAAGCTGTATCTGGATCAGAAGCATGGCGAGGCGACGGATGCCATATTCCATGAAGCATCCGAGGAAAGAATGCGTTGCCCCCTGCTTGGCGATAATAACGAGTGCGTTTTGTACGATGCCCGCCCCATTACCTGCAGGGCCTACGGCATCCCCACCAGCATAGGCGGACAGGGGCATGTGTGCGGCAGTTCCGGATTTGCCCAGGGCGGAGAATATCCCACTGTCAAACTTGACAAAATACAAGACGCACTTAGAGATATGAGTATAGCTATAGAGAAAGGTGTGCACAGCCGCTTCGACAAACTGCACGAGGTGTACATGCCAGTCTCTATGGCTCTGCTAACATCTTTTGACGACAGGTTCCTGGGGATAGGGGAAGCAAAGCCTGAACGCTGGGAACGATAACGACAGTGCAGGAAGAAAACATTTCCGCACTGGTTCAGAGGTAGTCCATGCCAAGTTTTCTTGCCGAAATACATGCCTGTATGTACCGCGACGGTACACCACAGGAACTTAATGATGACCAGGAATCCAGCAAAAGGGAAATGTATGAACACCTTAAGCCCAGACAGCGCAAATTTGTTGACAAAATAGGCTATGAAAACTGGGACCCGTTCGCCAAGCCGAACGATCCTATGGACATACGCCAGGATGCGACCAAGCGCACGACACAGCAGCTGGTGCGTGAATTTTTGCAGATGGCTTCCAGAAGCGGCTCCTACAGCAACGAATACGGACAGGGAGCCCTGCAGGCCGCACTGGGGATCGTCAACCGGGATGAGACCATGCGCGGGACGTTTGATTTCTGCCTGTGGTACTATGACCTGCTCCGCCGTGAAGGGCACATTTCGCCCTATGGCCTGCAGCCCATGGAACAGGCAAAATAGCGAGTTTTGAAAGCACCCCCCCACGGAGGCCTTATATCATGAAAGAACAGTATGACGACCTTGACGAATATATAAACGACCTGCAGGCAGCCATTGCCAAGTCAGACGGGCAGTGTGCTGCCCACCACTACAACCTTGGCCTTGCCCTGCTTTCCAAGCGTGATTTTGCGGGCGCCGAAGCCTCCTTCCGTGATGCCCTGCGCGAGTCACCCCATATGGCCGAGGCCATGGTGCAGCTTGGCGGCATCTGCATGCAGAGGGGCGACCTGGAAGGATGCCTGCGCTACAATACAGATGCTGCATCCTATCGTCCGAAATTTTCCGTTGCCGAAGCCAATATAGCCTTTGTGCATCTGCAGCAGCGTGATGCTGACAAGGCGTTGAAGCATCTTGACAAGGCCCTGAAGTGGGATCCCAATTTTGTACAGGCCCGCAACGGCAAGGCCGTCGCTCTCTTTATGCAGAAAAAATATGCCGAGAGCGAGAAAGAATGCCGCACCGCTATCAAGACTGAAGAGCACTTTGCTCCGGCATGGCTTAACCTGGCCCTGGCCTTAATGGAACAGGACAAGGTTGCCGAGGCCAGGGAAGCAGCCCAAAAGGCTGAAGGGCTTGGCATGGAAGTGCCTGAGGGCTTCAAAAAGGAACTGGCCGAAAAGGCGTAAAATCAGCGCCTGGTACAGCAAGGACTTTTGTCCGTTTCCTGAAAAACAGGCTCATATCACCAAAACAAAAGAGCGTTGCAGGCCATTGTGCCGGCAACGCTCTTTTGTTTTTTGTCAGCTCGGGTGGCTGTCAGGCAAAATGGCAGCGTACACGCCAGCCTTCGCTCAGTGTCTTCCATTCAGGCTCTTGTTCGCTGCAGATATCCTGTGCCTTAGGACAGCGGGGATGGAAACGGCATCCTGCAGGCGGGTTCAGCGGCGAGGGCAGTTCTCCTTTGAGAACAACAAGATCGCCTCTTCTCCGGGCCGAAGGCATGGCCTGGGCCAGTGCCTGTGTATAGGGATGGGCCGCATCCCCCAGCTTTTCTACCTGCAGTTCCTCTACGATTTCCCCAAGATACATGACATACAGTCTCTGACACATGAAGCGCACCACGGCCAGATTGTGGGAAATAAAGAGCTGTGCCTGCTGCAGGCGTTCCTGCAGGCTCTTCATGACATTAAGGACCTGAGCCTGTACAGAGGCATCCAGCGCTGAGACAGGCTCATCGCATACGACTAGATCCGGATGCGTTACAAAGGCCCTGGCCAGGGCAACACGCTGGCGCTGCCCGCCGGAAAACTCATGCGGATAGCGTTTTTCCATGCCGGCAAGGCCTACGCATTCAAACATTTCCTGCACGGCCTCATGCCTTGCTTGTGCGCTCATGGCATGCCTTTTCCTGAAGCCCTTTGCAGCAAGTCCTTCTGCCACGCTGTCGCAAACCCTCATGCGCGGATTGAGGGAAGAGAAGGGATCCTGGAAAACCATCTGTATACGCCCTGCCAGAGGAGAGGACGGGCCGGCCATGGGCAGGGGTGATCCGTCAAACAAAATTTCTCCGGAGGATGGAGCACAGAGGCCGCAGACCATGCGTCCCAAAGTAGACTTGCCGCAGCCCGACTCTCCGACCAGGCCGACACATTCTCCCCGGCCAAGTACGATGGAGACATCGTGCACTGCGTGCAGGCTGGCGTCCTCCCCATGCGTTCCTCTGACCACAAAGGTTTTTGTTACCTGCCTTGTTTCCAAAAGTGTATTTTCTGTCATTGGTTGCGTGTCCTGTGCCTTTTATGGCTGGTTCGATAAAAGCTTTTGCAGCAGTACGGGCTGTCCCTCTCCTGATACGAAAAAAGGTGCTCCAGGCACCTTTTTTCATATCAGGTTCTCATCCGGGATAAGTCATATGCATTGTCACAGATGATCTGCTTATTTCCTTGGCGCAGCCTTTTTTTGTGCCGGGGGCGCTGCCACAAGCTTTGCCAGTGCCAGTATGGTATTGGCGTATTTGCGTGACTTGTTGTAGCGCATCAGCACGGCATGATGCTGTTCCCTTGTGCCGTTTGCCTTCCACCCATGTTTGAAGAGGAATTTGGACAGGCTCATAATGGCGTCCTCAGGCTCATAGAGATCAATGATACCGTCGCCATTGCCGTCCGCGGCATACTGGTCGATGTTGCTGGGCATGAACTGGCAGAGGCCTATGGCCCCGTAGAAGGAGCCTGGCATGCTCTCGGCCCTGATGCCGTTCTGCACCATATAGCGGACCAGTGCCTTTGTCTCGTTATAGGCCCAGGCTGCCCTTTTGGGCATTGTGGCCGCAAACCAGTCTTCATGCTTCTCAAACCCGGGCATCTTGGCCTGCCAGGAGGGGATGCTGTCCAGAGTGGTGCTCTGCGACATGCTGGCCAGGGTATAGAGGGCATTTTCAGGCACATCCTTAAGAACGGTTCCTAAGCGCGTCTCCACAAAAAGCAGGGCGACGGCAATGGAAGAAGGAACGCCATAAGTCTCTCTGGCCTGGGCAAAGGCACGGCTGTGCTTTTGCAGGAACTGCCTGCAGAGAGCGGCATTCTGTTCTGTCACGACACCTTTGTAGACAGCATTGGGATCCTCTGCAGGCTTTTTGCCCGTCTCCTTCTTTCTGAGGAACTTCGAGCGGTACAGCTCAGTCATCTTGCGCCCCATGGGGGCTTCAAGCCTGGGGCCCAGCGTGGCCAGAAGGGCATCCACTTCCCTGCCTGCCAGGCCGTCACGGGCCAGGGCCTGCCTTAGGTTCTGCCATTCGGGGGAAACTGCAGGCGCAAGGGTGCTGCTGTTGTCAGACCACTCTTGCGGGGCAGGCGTACTTTCTGTGTCTGCCATGGCTTCACGGCTGCCGGCAGGACTGCATCCGGCCAGAAGGACGGAGAGAAAAAGCACGCAAAAGAAGATACGCGCAGGACATATCCTGCTGTATGGCAATATGTTCATGGTAGCAGCTTTTTCCTAGCGCAGATGCTGCAGCAGGGCATCGGGGCTTGAAATAACCATCTTGCTGTGTTCGCCGAAGGAACTGCGCATGGCTTCAAGCCAGCGCTGGAAGGAATAAAAGTCCTTATTCTTGTTGTATGCCGTGGCGTATATTTCGGCAGCCCTGGCATCGGCGTCACCGCGGATGATCTGGGCATCCCTGGCAGCATCAGCAAGGATAACGGCCTTCTGCCTGTCAGCATCGGAACGAATGCGCGTGGACTCTTCCTCGCCTTCGCTGCGGTACTGCTTGGCCTGGCGTTCGCGCTCGGCACGCATGCGGCCAAAAATGGCGCGCAGGTTTTCTTCAGGCAAATCTGTCCTCTTGATGCGCACGTCGATGACGTCCACGCCAAAAGTCTTCATGATTTCCTTCACCTTCTGCGTCACCTCGGTCATGATGGCGGCACGCTGCGTGGAAACAACCTCGGACAGTGTATAGGCGCCGACCATTGCCCTCAGCTGCGAATAGACCACGTCGTCAAGGCGGGCCTGGGCACCGGGGAGGGTGCGCATGGTACGGTAAAACTGCAAGGGATCCGTAATGCGCCAGCGGGCATAGTTGTCCAGAACGATGGCTTTTTTGTCCACGGTAAAGGCTTCGCGCGAGCTGGCTTCGTAATCAAGCACGCGTGCATCAAAGTAGACGACCTTCTGGACGAAGGGCACCTTGAAATGCAGGCCGGGCTTGTATACCTCGTCAAGAGGCTCGCCAAGCTGCAGGACAATGGCTGTCTCCATCTGATTGACTGTAAAAACACCCTGCCAGATTATCAGCGCTGCAGCCAGAACAACTACAAAGATAAGGCTCTGAATCTTTTTCACTTTGCACCTTCCCTGGCGTTTTTAGCTCCATCAGAGGCAGGCGCCCCCAGTGTGGGCAGAGGCAGGTACGGCAGGGCCCTCTGGGCGGCAGCACCATCCATGACAACTTTTTCCTCTGCTTTCTGCAAAATTTCTTCCATTGCTTCGTAATACAGACGCTGCTTGGTTACATCAGGTGCCTTTTCGTATTGCTGCAGCAATGCAGTAAAGCGGTTGGCAGCACCTTCTGCGTGCTGTACGCGTGTGGCTGAATAGGCCTCAGCCTCGTTGCGTATAGCAGAGGCTTCGCCTCGGGCGCCTGGCAGCAGGGCATTGCGGTAGGCTTCAGCCTCGTTGATGATACGGCTCTTGTCTTCACGTGCAGAGGCAACGTCCTTGAATGCTTCCACAACTTCCTGCGGCGGATGGACATCCTGCAGCTGTACGGCCAGGACCTGGATGCCTGCTCCGTAGCGGTCGAGAATAACCTGCAGAAGCTGCGTGGCATCATTCTGGATCTGCAGCTTGCCGTCCGTGATGGCAGCATCAATAAGGTTGTTGCCTATGACCTCGCGCATGGCCGCTTCTGCGGCATTATGCACCAGGGCAATGGGATCAGCCACATTGAAAAGGAACTGTACTGCATCCTTGATTTTGTACTGCACCGAAAACTGCACATTGACGACGTTTTCATCGCCGGTCAGCATGGATGCTTCCCTGGGCATGGTCTTGACCCTGCCCTGCTGAAAGGTCGTGGACTGTCCCACATTGCGGTAGCCGACCTCGGAACGCAGGACCTGGGTTACCTTGGGCTTGTAGACGGTTTCCAGCGGTATTGGCAGTGCGTAATGGGGGCCGGGGCCGGTCGATCTGTCGTACTTGCCAAAGCGAAGGACAACGCCTTCTTCATCGGGGTTTACGATATAGATGCCTGAAAGCAGCCAGAGTGCAACCAGGATAATTCCTACAAAGACAAATCCGCGTCCGTCGCCTGCAGTCTTTGGCAGTTTGAAACTAAACGGAAAGTTAAACTTCTTGCCGCCGTCATTGTTGTTTCCGCCGCCGTTGCCGCGGTTTCCCCAGAAATCGTTGTCATCCTTGTCGCCAGACTGGTCATCGTAATCACGGGGCGGTTGTGTATTCTGCTGCCGTGACCGTTTTTCCTGTAGTTTGTCCCAGTCCCAGTTATTGTGAACTGCGGGGAGTGAACTCATGCGCTAAGGCCCTCCAAAAGGCTGTTATGAGAGAATGCATTCCGGCTGGCCGGAAAACTCTGTACGCAAAAAGAGTATATATCTGATCGGCCTGCCGTAAAAGGGCGGCAGCCGTCTGTTTATCTCTTGCACACAAGCTTAACTATGTCAGAGGACAGGCAAAAAAGCAAATACCAAGCCAATTCGCGTGGTATTCTGGCTTTTTTTACAGAAAAAATACCTGGCTGAAACAACTGTCATCCCGGGCCGGATACAGCTTCTGCATCCGCGACTTGACAGGGCATATGACGTATTTGAAGCAGTCAACTGTATTGTCTTTGCCTTGCAACATACTCTATACAAAGACAGGGTTTGCACTTCATACGGAGGCTGATTAGCTACAGGAGTTTTTCATGCGGATTACGTTGTCTTCATGGAACGTCAATGGCCTGAGAGCCGTCTCGGCAAAGGATGACTGGGCGTGGTTTGCTCAGACGCCATCAGATATTATAGGCCTGCAGGAAACCAAGGCCAGTCCGGAACAATTGCAGGAAAGCATCAGGAGTCCTGAGGGCTGGCATTCCTTTTTTGCTTCAAGCACTGTCAAAAAAGGCTATTCAGGCGTCGCCGTCTACAGCCGTATCAGTCCTCTTTCAGTACAGGCTGAACTGCCGGATCCCCAGTGGCAGGGCGAGGGCAGGATCCTTCATCTGGAATACGAGCACTTTCATTTCATCAATGGCTATTTCCCCAACGGAGGTGCCGAAATCCTGGATGACAACGGCAAGCATCAGGGGCTTTTCAAGCGGCTGTCCTATAAGATGGGCTTTTTTGACGCCTTTTTGCAGTATGCTCAAGAACTGCGCAGGACAAAGCCGGTTGTCGTCTGCGGCGATTTCAATATCGCCCATCAGGCAATAGATCTTGCCAGGCCCAAGCAGAATGTCCTCAATACAGGTTTTCTGGAAGAAGAAAGGGCTTTTCTTGATACCTTTACAGCACAGGGCTTTATCGACACTTTCAGATACGTTCACAATCAGGAAGAAGGCGCTTATTCCTGGTGGTCGTACAAGTCCAGGGCCAGGGAAAAGAATATCGGCTGGCGCATAGACTATTTCTTTGTCTCTGAGGAACTGAAGCCCAATATAGAAGATGCCTGGATTGAAAAGGACCAGTATGGCTCTGACCACTGTCCCGTCGGCCTTGCCCTTTCTTTTTAGCGTGCCTTTTTGCTGTCCCTTTCTGCCGTCCTGCCGTCTTCCTCTTCCATTTTGTCTTGTGCAGGACCTGTTTCAGAAGCCGGTTCGCATACAAGCGGAAAGAGGTCCTCTTCATCGCCGGGCCAGTCCGTAAAGACATCCTCTTCACAGCGTGGGGAAGGCAGATCAGGCAGGCTCTCCTGTTTACGTCTTGCCCCGGGGCCGTCGCTGGCTGGCGGCAAAACATCGGGATCCTGTCCTAAAAGCTGCATTTCAATAGCTTCTAGCAGCCGGCTGAGCCCGAAGCCTGTCCCTGCTGACACCGGCAGTGCATAAGGGAAATTGCTCTGGATGTCATCCCTGGCAGGATTTGATAACTTGTCCCATTTGTTGAGAACAAGCAGGCAGGGCATCCCGTCAAGATGAAGCTGGGCAAGAATTTGGGTCACTGAGTCTATCTGCTGATAGAGATCAGGGTGCGAGGCATCAGCTACGTGGATAAGCAGGTCGGCACTGTCCAGTTCCTCCATGGTAGCACTGAAGGCTTCCATCAGCTCTTCTGGCAGGTTGCGTATAAAGCCGACTGTGTCTGCCAGAATAATTTCCCTTTGCTGCGGAAAACGCAGTCTCCTCGTGGTTGTGTCCAGCGTGGCAAAAAGCTTGTTCTCTGTCAGGACATGCGATCTTGTCAGTATGTTGAGCAGAGTGGACTTGCCGGCATTGGTATAGCCGACCAGTGCTGCCAGGGAGAGTCCGCCCCTGGCCCTTGCCCTGCGGGTAAAGGCACGCTGCTTGCGCAAGGAATCAAGCTCGGCCTTGAGGCGCCCCATGCGTTCGCGGGTGCGGCGCCTGTCTATTTCAAGCTTGGTTTCTCCCATGCCTTTGCCGCCTATGCCGCCCATAAGCCTGTCCATGGTACGGTTTTTTCCGGTGAGCCTCGGGAGGGCGTATTTGAGCCTTGCCAGCTCAACCTGCAGCTTGCCTGCCCTGGTCACTGCGTGCCTGGCAAAGATATCCAGAATAAGCTGCGTCCTGTCCAGAACCTTGCGCTCCGTTATGTCGGCCAGGTTGTGCAGCTGTGACGGAGCCAGTTCCCCGTCAAAAATAAGCATGTCGGCATTGCTGGAGAGGGCCAGCACTTCAAGCTCGGCCATCTTTCCCTTGCCCAGGCTGTAGTTTCTGCCCCGAACCCTCTGCACCATGCGGCCTGCTACAGTAATGCCTGCTGTTTTGGCCAGCTCTGCCAGCTCGTCAAGGTTGCTTTCCTGTCTGTAGCGTGATTCAGGGGAAAAGGAGACCAGAAGGCAGCGTTTTTCTCCGTCTGTCTTCAGCTTGTCAGAATCCTTCGTGTCCTTGGCCAGTTCTTCTTCCAGGGCCAGGGCAGTGGCAGTCAGTTCCGATCCTGGCTGGTCCCATGGCAGCATGTCGCCGACAAGGTATGGCTTTTTCGCTGTCGGCGGCAAAAGGTGCGCGGTCTGCCACTGCATGGGGAGGCCGTCTTTTGAAACGGTTATAACGTTAATGCTGTCCAGGCGGAGGAAGAGCAGATCCATGAGATCTTCCTCTGTCAGCCCCTCGCTGTTCAGATGGGTATGCAGAAGCCTGACTCCGCGCAGGCGTGTGGTTGCCGTGCGCTGCCTCTCAAGCTCGGGGATAAACAGCCCGTCGGGCTTGCCTACCAGGATAAGCTGTACCCGTCCCTTCCTGTCTATAAGCAGGCCGATCTGCCGTTCCAGAGAGCGTGCAAGAAGAGCAAGTTCCCTGGCCTGATCAAGCCTGTAGACTTCATCAGACGGGAACTTGCGTTTGCCGAGGCGTTCCAGCGATTTGAGCTGGCCCGGCCTCAGTCCTTGCAGATTGCCTTCTAAAAGGGAAATAGGCTGTCTCCCGTATCCGTAACGGCAATATGGCTACGGACGGATATATGATGTAATGAGTGCGTCGTAGCGGGAAGTGGCATCGAAGGCACGGGAAGCCATGCGCTGGCGGAAAAGCAGGCTCACACAGTTGTTGTTGGCCTTCATTTCATTAACGGCCTCTTCATACCATTCTGTTCCGGGCAGGACCAGGATGGAGTGGAAGTTTTTGGCTGCCGCACGGATGAGACAGGGACCGCCGATATCAATTTCTTCCACAGCCTGTTCCAGTGAAAGCTGCCTGGAGACAGCACCGGCAAAGTTGTAGAGATTGACAACCACAAGATCAAAGGGGCGTATTTTCAGCTCCTCCAATACCTGCATGTGCTCGGGCACATCCTTGTTGGCAAGAATGCCGGCATGAATATGGGGATGCAGTGTTTTGACGCGTCCGTTCAGTATTTCAGGGAAGCCTGTGACGGAGCTTACGGACTGCACCGGCAGTCCGGCATCCTGAAGAACCTTCATTGTTCCGCCTGTGGAGACAAGTTCCACTCCCTGCTCGACAAGGAAGGTCGCAAAGGGGACAAGCCCCTTTTTGTCGGTAACGCTGAGAATAGCGCGCCGGATGGGCAAGAGATCCATGTAGTTCTCCTACAAACTGGTAACGTGCCCTGCCTTTTGGCAGCGGCAGCTGAAGCAGCCGGCATCATGCTCCATGCTGCCGGAATCTGAATCAGCATGGGGGCAAGTATTGCACAGAAGGGCAGGAAAGGCAAAACAGGCCTTTCAGGGCGCAGCGTTCTGCAACTATATAAGGAAATCTGTATACAGTTCCTGCTTTTCAGGGAGAACAAGCACGGAACAGGTTTGTTTGAATGAGAAAAATATCTGAAAAGACAAAAGGTTACGACTGCTATAAGTAATATATTTAGATATCTTGATATTTTATATAAATATATGTTGTTTTAGTAATTCAGACTGTATCTTTTCTTGACTTTTTGCCGTTGTTTGTGCAAAGGGTGCATTTGAAAAAAGATAATCATTCCCGTTGTGCCGCGCAGGACAGGGGCTCGTATGAGCAGTGTTTCTTTGCTTGTATCAGGCTATAAGGGTGTACGTGTCTTTTGTTGCTTTACAGACTAGGGAGGATGCCTTGCGTTCTCCTGATTGGGCATGTCCTTCCAGCAGGACATGCCGGAGGGGAAACAGGAATTGAGCAATATCAGCAGCAGTCTGCATTCCTGGCGTGTCGAGGATTCCGTGGAGCTGTACGGCCTGCATGCCTGGGGAGCAGGGTACTTTGATGCAAATGAAAAAGGGGAAGTGGTAATCTGTCCTTACGGGACAGAAGGCCCCAGGGTATCCATTCCCGACATTATAGAAGGTATCAAGGCACGGGGCTATAATATGCCCTGTCTTCTGCGTTGCGAGAATATCCTGGACTCGCAGATAGCCAGCCTGCATGAGTCATTCAGCAAGGCAATCAGGTCACTGGGCTACAAGGGAAACTACCGCGGTGTTTTTCCCATCAAAGTCAATCAGCAGCAACAGGTCATAGAGGAAATAGCTGACTTCGGTTCCCGCTACCACCACGGGCTGGAAGTCGGATCCAAGGGCGAGCTTATTGCAGCCGTAGCCTATATCAGCGACAGGGAAGCCTGCGTTATCTGCAATGGCTACAAGGACGGAGAATTTATCGATCTTGGCCTGCAGGCACAAAGGCTTGGCCTCAATGTCATCTTTGTCATTGAGATGCCTGGCGAGCTTGAAACGCTGATTGAGCGTTCCAGGCTTCTGGGCATCCGTCCCAAGCTTGGCGTAAGGTGCAAGCTCTCAATGCGGGCAAGCGGCCACTGGGCCGAGTCCGGAGGCGAGCGCTCTGTCTTTGGATTATCACCTGCCGAGATCGTTGATATCATCGACAGGCTGAAAGAAGAGGACATGCTGGACTGCATGCGCCTCCTCCATTACCACCTGGGATCGCAGATCTCCAATATCCGCGACATCCGCCTTGGTGCCATGGAAGGAGCCCGCTTCTACGCCGGCCTTGTGGAAGAAGGCTGCCCCATGGGCTACCTGGATCTGGGCGGCGGCCTGGCCGTAGACTATGACGGCTCGCATACCAACTACTTCTCTTCCAGAAACTACACCATGGATGAATATGCCATGGATATTGTGGAAGCCATCATGGCCACGCTTGACGAAAGCGGCATAGCGCATCCGCATATTGTGACAGAATCAGGCCGTGCGACGGTTGCCTACTATTCCATGCTTCTGTTCAATATCCTGGATGTCAGCAAAATAGAGCCTATGCAGCTTCCCGAGACGCTGGATGACGATACGCCGGAGCCTGTAAAAAACCTGCGGGAAGTTCTGGCAAGCATTGCTCCAAGGACATTGCAGGAATGCTATAACGACGCCATCTACTATCGCGATGAAATGCGCCAGCTCTTTGCCACCGGCGTGGTGAACCTGCGCCAGCGCTGCCTCTCGGAACGCTTTTTCTGGACCATCCTTTTGCGCATAGCCGAGGAAAAGGAACACCTGAAGACCATCCCTCGCGATCTCTACGATATTGATACGACGACTGCCGATATTTATTACGGCAATTTCAGCATCTTCCAGTCTTTGCCGGACTCCTGGGCCATTGACCAGCTTTTCCCCATCATGCCTGTGCACAGGCTGAAGGAAAAGCCTGTCCGCAGGGGCATCATTTCCGATATTACCTGCGATTCCGACGGCCAGATAAACCATTTTATCGACCAGACAGGCAATAAGCGCACCCTGGAACTGCACCCTGTGCATGACGGGGAAGAATACTATCTGGGCGTTTTCCTGGTCGGTGCCTACCAGGAAACACTGGGCGACCTGCACAACCTCATGGGTGATAACAATGTCGTCTCCATCCGTATAGAGGAAGACGGCTCCTATGAATTTGTGCGCGAGCAGGAAGGCGATACGGTTGCCGATGTGCTCTCCTATGTGGAGTACGAGCCCAAGCGCGTTATGGAGTCGCTGCGCAGCATGGCTGAGCGTGCCGTGCGCGAGGGGCGTATCACGCCAAGCCAGCGCTTTGCCTTTTTGCAGACCTTTGAAGACGGTCTCAGGGGCTACACGTACTTTGAGCGGTAGAAAGATCTGCCAGGCATAAATGCCAAAACAGACGTGCCTGTTCAGGGCTGCCTGAAAATCACAAAACGGTATCAGGCCGGAGTTTTTCTTCCGGATGATACCGTTTCCTTTTTCATACCTAAATAGGCCGCCGTATCTTTAGGGGACAAGTAATAAAGCGCCCCCTGCCTCTGTAAAAAGGAAGGGGGCGCTCTGAACATCTTTTTGTTACAGATTAGATGGTGCCTGCCTGGGGCTCGCCTTCTGTGTCTGCGGGAGCCTCTTTTCCGGGGAAGACAGGTTCCTTCTGTTCTTCAGGAGCCTTGGGCATGCCCTTCTGGTCCGTGGCAAACATGGCGGCTTTTTCTTCAGAGGCTGCCTTGCCCACAATAACCCAGGTCTCGCCCTTTTTGCGCAGGGCAACCCAACTGGTGACGTTGGCCTTTGTTGTAACTGTGGCTATGGCTGCCTCTTCATTCAGTTCCTTGATTTTCGCATTTTTAAGGCCGGTTACGTCCCAGGGGCAGTCAGCAGAGGTGCTGCGGGAGCATATGGCTGCCATTTCGCCATTGGCAACGCTGCGTTTGAAAGTCTCTTCTGTCTGTCCTTTTAAGTTTGTGGCATTCATAATGATGCTGTTCAGCTGATCGTTTATGCCAAAGATGGACCCAATCTGATCCGTCAGCTTCATCAGCCCGTTGTCTTTGCTTAAGTTGACAAACTCATGATAGGCATAGGCATCCATGTCAAACTGGGACATAAAGAGGGCACTGTCCTTTTTCTCAAGAGCGCTGGCTGCACGATCGCATGCGCCCTTGGGGCCTGAGGATTCACAGCCTGCCAGAGGCATGGCAAGACACAGGGTCAGCATCATGGCCGCACACTTTTTAATGGAAAAAGATCTATTCAAAATAACACCTCAAAAGTGATGAATGGCAACAGGGGGTGAAGCGAAAACAAAAGGATATGTAAACAGACAGCCTCTTTGTACACTCTGTCAGACAACTGGGCAAGATAATGGCGGTATCCCCCAAAGGGGCACTCTCAGCAATTTTCTTTCAGGACGGTGCAAAGAGCCCTTCCGCAGGTGGCCTGGGCTATATCAAGGCTGAACATCTCAACGGCCGAGCAGGGCAGCGTAAGCGTAATCCTGATGTCTGCCCCGTATTCTTCCTCTGTAATGGAGGCACCATGCTGCGCTAAAAGCCTGCGTACCTTGTCGTTGTCCGCATAGTGCAGTTTGAGCTCGACAAGGCTCTGGCTGACGCAAAGCATGGTAGGGAGCGTTGCAAGGCACTGGCTTGTGCTGTCCTGGTAGGCGCGTACCAGGCCGCCTGTGCCAAGCTTGATGCCGCCGAACCATCTGGTTACGACACAGCACAGGCACCCTATATCAGAATGTAGCAGTATGCCCAGTATGGGACGGCCTGCAGTGCCGTGCGGCTCGCCATCGTCATTGGCACCGACCTGTGCAGTTGATCCGGGCGGACCGGCGTTGAAAGCCCAGCAGTTATGAGTGGCATCCGCATGGCGGGTGCGCATCTCATCTATGGCCAGGCGGGCTTCAGCCGGAGACGATACCCTGGTGATATGGGTCAGAAAACGGCTGCGTTTTATGACAAGCTCGCTTTCATGCCATTCTCCTGGCGCAAGACTGGGGATGGAATAGCTTTGCTGTGGCATAGGTAAAAACAAGGAATGTGCTGCGGGGCTGTACCGGAAAAAAGAAGTTAGCAAAAAAACGTAAAAAAGACTTTACAGCTCAAAAAGATATTGTTAATTAAGAATCATTCCTAACAAAGGAAGTCTTATTCTGCTTTTGATAATAAGTCTGCCTTTAAGGCAGAAGGAGAAAAAATGAGCAAGACTCTTGATAACCTGATGGAAGCCTTTGCCGGCGAATCCCAGGCCAACCGCAAATATCTCGCCTATGCCAATGTGGCCGACAAGGAAGGCAAGGCCCAGATTGCCAAGCTGTTCCGCGCCGCAGCTGCTGCCGAAACCATCCATGCACATGCGCACCTGCGCAATGCCGGCAAAATCGGCGACACTGATGCCAACCTCCAGGATGCCCTCTCCGGTGAGACCCACGAGTTTACCAAGATGTATCCTGAGATGATCAAGGAAGCCCAGGAAGAAGGCAACACCAAGGTGGCCAAATATTTTGAAATGGTCAACAAGGTGGAAGAAGTGCATGCCAATCTGTATAAAAAAGCCATTGAAGGCGCCAGCGCTTTTTCCGGCGACTACTACATCTGTCCTGTGTGCGGCTACACGCATGAAGGTCCTATGGAAGGCAACTGCCCCGTGTGCGGCGTCAAGGGCGCTTCCTTTGTCAAGGTAGACTAATCACAAGCAAAGAGGAGTGTCTTTTCTGAAAGATGCTCTGTCTGATTGGGTATGGCCCTCCGGTTTTCTTCCGGAGGGCTCCTTTTTTGTGTGCTGAAATAGTATGAATGTCCGGTAGCAGGCACGCCTGGGAAAAAAACCTGTGCAGGCATGCTTTTCTGCCAGTATTTCAGGGCGCAAAGACAGCTACAGCGTGCGTGAAAAAAAGAACTGGCGTTCTTATCCTTCATTGCTATTTTTGAAAAAATAGCGCAACATTCATCACCAATTTTTTTTGGAGGAATGGCTCATGCGTCGTCTCTTTACAGGCTATTTTCTGGCTTTGCTGCTTCTGACTGGGTGCGGGTGCAGTATGCCCCAGCCGGCTTCTGCAGCACCGGCTCCTGCTGCGTCTGACAGCACAGCAGAGGCTGCACCGGAAAAAAGTAAAGCCCAGCCTGGAAAATTTGATTCCCTGCGCCGTTTTGGACAGGTCCTTGATATAGTAGAAAGAACCTATGTCAAGGAAGTAGGACAGGGAGAGCTGGTTGACGGCGCCATAAAAGGGATGCTGCAGGCACTGGATCCGCATTCTGCTTACCTTACCGCAGAAGAATATAAGGAAATGCAGGAGCAGACAGTCGGCGAGTTCTTCGGCATCGGTGTGGAAATTACCCAGGACAACGGGAAAATCCTGGTCATGTCTCCCATTGAGGATACGCCTGCTTTCAAGGCTGGCATGAAGACCGGCGACGTTATTCTGACCATCGACGGGCAGAGCACCGTGGAAATGTCCCTCCAGGATGTCGTTTCCCGCATACGCGGCCCCAAGGGCACCAATGTAGAACTCACCATTATGCATGCTGATTCTATGGAGCCTGTCACTGTCAATCTGCAGCGCGATGCCATTCCCATTATCAGTGTCAAAAGCAGGGAACTGGAAGAAGGCTATTACTGGATTCGTATTACGCGCTTCTCTGAACGGACCACGGATGAGCTTGTCGAGGCCATCAAGAAGGCTGAGGCTGATTGTGCAAAGACTGGCGGCATCAAGGGCATAGTCCTTGACCTGCGCAATAATCCCGGCGGTCTTCTCAACCAGGCTGTGTCCGTATCCGATCTCTTCCTGCAGAAGGGCAACATCGTCAGCATCCGCGGCCGCAACGGGGGACAGAGCTACAGCTATGATGCCTCCGACAAGCCTGAGGACTGCCATGCTCCCATGGTCGTTCTCATAAATGCTGGATCTGCTTCTGCTTCTGAAATTGTTTCCGGTGCACTTAAGGACCATCACCGTGCCCTTTTGTGCGGCGAACGTTCCTTTGGCAAGGGGTCTGTGCAGAACGTTATTCCTCTTGCCGACGGTTCAGGGCTCAAGATCACCGTCGCCCTGTATTACACTCCCAATGACATTTCCATTCAGGCTGAGGGCATCACTCCCGATGTGGAAGTTCCCTTTGTTGAAACAAGCAAAAAGGAACGTGAAAGGCTGTTGCTGCGCGAGGCCGATCTGAACCGACATCTTGAAAATGGCGGTACAGGCAAGGCCAAGGACAAGGCAAAGGCCAAGGCAGCCAAAGACAGCAAGGATGATGGGAGCGTAAAGACCGAAGAGCCCGGCAAGGACGGCGCCGTCTCTGAACCTGAGGATAAGGACGCAAAGTCAGGCAAGGACGACAAGAAGCCTGAGCAGAAAGAGGCCAAGGAACAGCTCTCAAAGGACAATCAGCTCAGGATGGCCCTGCAGCTGGTCAAAGGGCTTCCTAACATGCAGAAGCTCAAGAATTAGCAGGGCATTAGCCTGAAGAAAAACATTTTGTATGGAGAGAGCCATGTTGCTGATCCGCTGGATGAGAGGCATGGCTCTCTCTGCGTTAAAAAATCTGCAAGAACATTGACAGCTGCGTAAAGCATGACTGCTGAATGGCAGAGTGAAGGAGAGATACAATGAGTGCTAAAAAAATCAGTGTGGGCTGTATTGGCTGCGGCAATATGGGCGGTGCCATCCTGGCAGGCCTGAGCGGCAGGGAAGGCTATGCATTGTCCGGCCACACCAGGACTATGTCCCGTCTTGAGCCCCTTGCCGGGTGCGGCGTTGAAGCCTGCCAGAGTGCCAATGAGCTTGTTGCCCACAGCGACTACATCATCCTGGCCGTAAAGCCGTATCAGATAAAGGATGTGGTCAAATCGCTGGACAAAAAGCTGCTCACTGACAAAGTCCTTATTTCCCTGGCTGCAGGCGTCAGCATGGCCACCATCAAAAAAGCCTGCAAAGACGCCTGCCCTGTGGTGCGCTGCATGCCCAACACGCCTGCCATGGTAGGAGAAGGCATCTTTGCCCTCTGTTTTGCCGACAGCATTACAGAGCCGCAGAAAGAAGATATCATGCATATCTTCTCCGACCTGGGCATGGCACTGCCCATAGCCGAGGAAAGCTTTACGGCCTTTTCAGCGTTAATCGGTGCAGGCCCTGCCTATGTTTTTGAGCTCATGCAGGGGCTTGTCATGGCAGGAGTAACGCTTGGATTTGGACATAAGGATGCACGCAGCATGGTGGAAGCCCTGTTCCTGGGCTGTGCCAAAATGGCACAGCAGAATCAGGGGAAACATCTTACGCAGCTCAGGGACGATGTCTGTTCGCCTGCGGGACTGACCATAGCAGGAGTAAACCGCATGGTCAGCGACGGGCTTGCCGGAAAACTCGGAGAGGCTGTCATGGCTTCCATGAAGCGCGGCAAAGAAATGGAAGGATAGCCTGCAAGAGGCAGGCTGGAAGCGGACTGAAAAAAGAAAAGGGGGCGTCTGCCCCCTCTTATCCCTGGCAGGGACAGGCCTTGTGAAAACACAAGGCAGTCCCTGCCTTTTGAATTTCTTACTGTTCCTGCATGGTATAGCGCCTGGACGGCCCCTTGCCGCTTTTTGTGGCAAAGCCTGCATTGACGAGTTCCTGCAGATCATACTGGGCCGTCCGCATGGAGACATTGGCAAGGTCCTGGTATTCCTGCCGCGAAAAAGTGCCAAGCTTGCGCAGTTCAGGCAGTA
This sequence comes from Desulfovibrionaceae bacterium, assembly GCA_030530085.1. GTDB lineage: Bacteria > Desulfobacterota > Desulfovibrionia > Desulfovibrionales > Desulfovibrionaceae > Desulfovibrio. The sequence continues at coordinate 40,586 of JAUMVQ010000002.1, forward strand.
TACGCTCAAGACGATCCGATATGGCATGGTGCGCATGCTCAGTATGGCTGCTGTCTTCAGCTGCAGAGGTATCAGGCGCTTCTGCTTTTTTCTCCTCGCTAACTGTTTCCGCGGCATCTGCCCCTGAAAGCATTTCATTTTCCTTCTCATCAGCATTCGTATGCGAAGGTTGCTCTGCTTCCACGCCGCCGGGCAGGAGAATCTCTTTTTCCTGTGTGTTCTCTTCTGCCTGGTCAGCAGTTTCCCGCTTCTGATCGCCTATGCGCAGGTGCCTGGGCAGGATAAGATCTCCTTCGCAGAAAGAGAGGGCTGAGGAGACAACATTGCGGAGTTCCCTGACATTGCCAGGCCAGTGGTAGTGCATGAGCCTGGTCAGGGCTCCCTTGCTTATCCCGGGTATCCTGCGCAGCCGCCCCGATTCCTGCACGGCCTGCCGCAGGAAAGCCATAATAAGGTAGGGGATATCCACCTTGCGGTCTCTGAGTACAGGTGTGCGGATGGTGACGACAGCCAGCCTGAAATAGAGATCCTCGCGGAAGTTGCCCTTGGCTACCTCCTCCTGCAGATCGGCGTTGGTGGCGGCTATGACCCTGGTATTAAAGGGCACCTTGCTGTCTGAGCCAAGCGGATAGATGCAGCGGTCGGAAAGGGCGCGCAGGAGGGCTATCTGTACCTTGGGAGAGGCTGTGCCTATTTCATCAAGCATGAGCGTGCCGCCTTCTGCTGTCAGAAATGCGCCTTTGCGTCCCGTCTTTGCTTCCGTATAGGCGCCCTTTACGTGCCCGAACAATGTATCCATGAGCAGCGCTTCATCAAGTGCACCGCAGTTAATGGTTATGAAGGGGCCGTGCCGCCTGTCAGAAAGATTATGGATGGCCCTGCTTGTCAGTTCCTTGCCTGTACCGGTCTCACCGGTGACAAGCACATCCATCTGCGAACCGGCCACACGCTGTATCTCCTGGCGCAGCTGGTTAATTTCACGGCTGACGCCGATAAGCCCGTCTTCAGGATATTCAACGTTGCTGGGCATGTCCTTTGCCTCTTCCAGCTGGACACGGGCCAGTATTAATGAGTCCTGCTTATCCCTGTCGTCTTCCAGGGAGCGCAGCATGGAAAGTATGCGGTTGGCACTCTGCCGCAGTTCCTTGAGTTCCTCAGGCTCTGCCCTGTCAGGAAGGGAAGTGGATGTGCTTTTGAGCGAGGATTCATCCATATCATTTTTCAGCTGAAGCAGGGATCGGCGCAGCGAATACGAAACCCAGAGCACTGTGCAGAGCATGAGCACCAGGGTGATTACGAAGGCAAAACAGTAGATGCTTTTGAGTTCGCGTCCCTGGGAAAGTTCTGCAAAACTTGGCTGGAGCAGCACAATGCCACCCACTACAGTCTGCCCGGAGTCATTGCCTGCCATATAGGTTATGGGTGCGTAGCTGACAGTATCTGCGGTCTGTGGGCCGTCATTCCAGGCCCTTTCATCCGTGAAAAACTTTCCGCTTTTGTTGGCGGTGATATCCCTAATCATCTGCCAGTAGCCGTAATGATTGCCATTGGGGCGGAAGGCGTGACTGAATCCTGGGCGTCCGAAATCTCCCTGCATTCCTGAACGTCCGGCATCAAGCGACATATTGGTAAGTGATCCGTCCAGCCTCATCTGGAAAATCATCCAGCCTTTGTTATCAACAAAAAGGACCAGGGGAATTTCAGAGGCGTACGATGTTTTAATGGAAAAGTTGGCAATGACTTTTTGCAGCAGGGCAAGATCTATGGAAAGCGTAAGATACCCGGCAAAGGTTCCGTCACTCAGAATGACAGGCGTTGTAAAACGCATGACCTGCATGCTGATGCGCATCTTGGGCTTGTTTCTTTCATCAGTGTCCAGCGGATAGACCACCTCGGTGGGCTGGCTGAGCTGAACTTCATTCTCCTTTGGCATACCTACTATGGAGAAAGGGGAATTGCTCAGTGAGTCCATTTGTTCTGCCGGGATGTCATGGACCTGCCCGTCATGCATTACCCAGAGATACCTTTCATGGGCTTCCTTGCCTGTGCCAACGAATGCCGTTTCCCTGAAGCGCATGTCGCCAAGCTGGATGAGAGCCTGCATGCGCCGGCGCAGGCGCATGCGTAATTCCTCAAGGCTTGCAGATCCCGCAGCCAGTGTCGCAATCTGGTTGCGTGTTTCTGATAAAAACTGGGAAACAGCGTAGCCTACGGCGTGCGACTGTATAAATGTTTTTTGCGCAACAGAGTCCTGCAGGGTGTTTTCAACATGGTTGTGCGTCGATGCAAAGACGATAACAAGCATCACGACGGGGACAGGCAGGAAAAAGAAGAGCATGCGCCGCTTCAGGCTCATGTCAGAAAACAGATGCATGGGCTGCGAACAAACATTTCGTATGGAAAAAGGCATTTGCGACATATTGCTCTCCTGACTGGCGTGATGTTCGCAATATACTTCAGGAAAATTTCTCTTGCAACTTTTTTCACAAGTTATCGGCAGGTTTGACGGGGTTGGAAGAAAACAGATTGTGAAAAAATCGCGCAATGGCACAGGCTTTGCTAAGTAAAAACAACGTTACGGAGCTTCAGATTCGCAATCCCTCAAACTAACTACAAGGAGAATGTTTATGTTGCGACTGAAAAGGTTATTTACGTGGTGTGCAGGCTGTTTTGCCGCCATGATGCTGTTAGCCCCCAGTATGGCATTAGCCGCTAAGAAGGCCGCAGCTAATGTTGTTATCGTGGCCGATACCCGCAAGCTGGACGGCCTGCTTTTGTGGTGGGCGCAGATGTACAATGACAGTCATCTGTATT
>JAUMVQ010000081.1 GCA_030530085.1 Desulfovibrionaceae bacterium
AAAGTCCGGAAAGAAATCCTCACGGCCCGCAAAACACCAGGGACCAGCGGCTATAGCTGTGTCCGGATCGGATCCGAACGGCATATAGCCTGTGATCAGTGTTTTTATGTCTCTGTCTTGCGCCATGTGGAAGTCCTGCCGCCTTCAGGGCAGCCTCTTCAGATGTTTTCCAGATGAGACCAGGTGAGGACTGTGTCTTCTGCGATATCTTCCCTGGCCTTCATGCCCACAACTTCGTCAATGCACCGTGGAGAAATGCCATAGGCGGGACGTTTCCAGGTCAGATCCTCCATGGTGACAGGCTTGCCCTTGGCAATGTTCCTTGCAGCCACAAGCGAGCGCCTGGCGTTTTTTCTGGCCGGCTCTTCTTGCGGCAGGGAGCGGACGCTGAATGCGCCTATACTTTTCAGGACGCACTCCATTTTTTCAAGGAAGGAGGCAAGGTCCTTTTTGTCCATGGCATGGTAGTGATCATTGCCTGGCAGTGTTTTGTCAAAGGTAAAATGCTTTTCCAGGATGCGGGCGCCAAGCAGGACGGCCGTGACCAGGTTCTGCATGTCATGAGGCAGGGTGTGGTCTGAATAGCCTATAGCAAGGTGCGGAAAATGCTGCCTTAAGCCCGTAATCATCCCCAGTGCAGCATTTTCATCGGCTGTCGGGTAGTTAAGGACACAGTGCATGAGGGCCAGCGGGCATCCTGCGTCTGTGATCCACTCCACTGCCTCTGCCACTTCATACAGATAGGATGCTCCGGTTGAGAGCAGGATGGGCTTCTTGAAGCGTGCCAGGTACTGGATGAATGGCTTGTTGGTGATATCCGAGGAAGAAATCTTGACGGCGTCCATGAGCGGCGCCAGAAAGTCGGCGCTTTCGGTGTCAAAAGGCGTGGAGAGAAAGGCTATGCCCTCATCATCGCAGAGCCTTTTCAGTTCCTCGAATTCCTTTTTCCAGAAGCTGTCATGCCTGGAAAAGAGCTCGTACTGGCTTTTGGTCGGCTCCTTGGTAAGATCCCAGTAGGCCGGGCTATTTTTTGAGGCCAGTGTGCCTGCCCTATATGTCTGGAACTTGATGGCATCGGCACCTGCTTCGGCTGCCTCGCAGACAAGGCGTTTGGCAAGTTCCATCTTTCCCTCATGATTCACGCCTGCCTCGGCAATGACGTAGGGCATGGGTATATATTCTTCAGGTGCGGACGGCGTGATATAGTCAGAGATCTTTTTCATAGAAACAGTCCGGCGCAGGCGCGGAGATGGCAGGCATGCGTGAAGAGGGACACAGAGCGGAGAATAAGCCTGGAATAAAGACATGAAAGTTCTGCTTTGTCCGCTGTATCTGTCTTATACTGGAAAGAGTACGCTGTCTCAAGACCGGGGAAAGGCAGTACAGCCTGCGCAAGGCACAGACAGCAGTAGTTCTGAGCCGACATGTCTGCTTGGAGATTCTGCACCATGAATTTGGGTAAGAATGGCGCAGGGAGACAGTTTTTTTGAGGGAAAGGATTTCAGGGCAGATGGGGATTAGACCCGGCGGCCGGCAGTCAGTGGTATATCCGTACAAACAGGAAAAAGTGGCTTTTCGAAGGGTTTTGTCATTTTTTTCAGCAAATATCCCCGAAGAGCCCTTTTTTCTTTGAGCCGGCATGCGCGCGAGCGCATGCTATAAGGCTATCAAAGGGAAGGGAGGCCTTTTTGTCTGCACCGCATTGGACAGGGCAGGCGTTCTTTTTTATGGTGCAGGGCGGGTTCTTAAACAGAGGCTGTATTGTTTTGAAGAGGAGGCATGAGGCATGAGGCAGATCGTTCTGGCAACAAAAAATGAGGGCAAAATCCGTGAGCTTGCTGAGCCATTGCAGGTTCTTGGCATAGAAGTTCTGGGACTGGGATCCTTTCCCGAGATAGGCGATATTGAGGAGAACGGCACAACCTTTGCCGAGAACGCCTTTATAAAGGCAAAGGCAGTTGCGGATATAACGGGCCTTGCCGCCGTATCTGATGACTCAGGTCTGGAAGTGGATGCCCTGTCCGGCCGACCGGGCGTCTATTCGGCACGCTATGCCAATGACATGCCCCTGCTTGATGGCGAGACAAAGGACGAGCGCAATAACCGCAAGTTGCTTATGGAATTAAAGTCCGTGCCGCAGGAAAAAAGAAAGGCCAGGTTTGTGTGCAGCATGGCCTATGTTGAGCCCGGATGCCCTTCTGCTGATAAGGCCCTGATTGTGCACGGTACCTGGGAAGGACGCATCCTGGAAGAACCCCGCGGGACAGACGGCTTCGGCTATGATCCTGTCTTTTTTGACGATGCACTGGGGATTTCAGCCGCAGAAATGACCAGGGAACAGAAGATGGAACGCAGCCACCGGGGGCATGCCGTGCGCCAGCTGCTTGATAAGCTGGTCGTTCTTCTGAAATAAGAACGCCAAAAGATAAGCCGTATACCTTGAGGGGTATACGGCTTAATCAGTTTTTTGCTCTTTAGCCTGGTCTGCCGGCCGGGAATTTAGCAGGCATAAGGACAGTTTAATGCGGCAATGTCAGGCTGCGTAGCAGGCTACCAATGCCCAGGCCGATGCGCAGATGCCCTATGTCATTGAGATGAAAACCGTCCTGGGCATCCATGTACGGAATGATGGATTCGCCGCTGAGGAAACTGGCTCCTTCAGCATCAGCTGCCTTTCTTAAAAACGGGGCAAGGTCTGTGCCGAGCAGTTCTGCATCGCACCCAGTGTCGTCCCGTATGGCCCTGACTGCGCAGGGTGCCAGGGGCGGAGGGCTGACGATGACAACAATGCCCATGCAAGGGCAGATCTCCCTGGCTGTCCTGATAATGCGGCGCATATTGTCGCCGACTGTCTCTGCATCAAGGCTGAGCGGAGGCATAACGTCATTTGTGCCCAGCATGACAACAAGGCCGTCAGGATTGTCTGCCTTGCGCAGGGATGCGGCAAAGGTGGCTCCGCCCAGAAGCTCAGGGGGAACAAGGCTGCTTTCAAAGGCAGTACTGCGGCCGTTCAGTCCGTCAACAACAGGAATGATATCTGGTGCCTGCCTGGTGACCATGGTTGTATAGCGGCGGTTTGCCGGGAGACGTTCTCCGCCAGGGCGGTAGCCCCAGGTATTGGAGTCGCCGTAAAATAATATTCTCTTATTCATGGCTGTGAAACCAGATTTGCTGATGGAATAAGCTTGCTGCTTGCATGGAAGAAGGACAGGAAGCGTTTGCCTTCCTCCCTGTCTCCGCAAAGAACTGTGACGGATGTAACATCTCCGTCTGTTCCAAGCCACATTACAGCCGGTATCCCTGTACTGGTTACCTCAAGTCGCATGAGGTCGCCCTGCCGGACAGGATCCTTGAGCAGGGTGCAGCCGTTGCTGCGCAGGCTGTTCAGTGTCTGCCTTGTTACTTCTTCCAGATCGGAGCCATCCTTGTTTTCTGCTATCTGGATCATGAGGGAAGTGTTTTTCTCCTCATTGACATAATGTCCGAGGGAAGACTTGCGCTCATTGAATCCTGGCGGAACTGTTACAGTCCAGCCTTCAGGGATGTCTGAAATATCGTAGAAATCGCAGGTCAGCCCTTTTGCAAGACTGGCCGGGCACGGCAGCAGAATGAATGCCAGAAAGACTGCCAGCAGGATGGACGCGGATATGGATAAGACTGCTCTGAAACGCATAAAAAAGGATACTCCGAAACAACAGGAGCAAGGGCCGTCTCTTTCTGCTGCTCATTATTCTCCGTATTTTGTGCAAAATACGGAGTGGTTATATCTGCAAAAGCCCGCACGTGAAGCAGGCTGATTCTGTTGCGTGGCTGCAGGCCGGAGCCAGGCATGCCCAAAGCAGAAAGCATCTGTTCCAGAGCGGGTTTTCATGGAAATCTGTATTTGCACATGCTGCAAACAGGACTCCGTAGTACATGCCTCGCCGGGCTGGCCGGTGAGGCGTGCGGCAGAAGGAAGGACTTCCTTATACTCATTTTTAACTCTAGCGTATTTAGCATTGAAAAAGCAAGAGGTTATCGGCTGTGTGCCGCCTCTTGCAGGTGAAGCCCTCTTTGCCCAAAAAAAAAATCGTCCCGGCGGGACGATTTTTAAGGGGTGGATAGGCAGTTTTTTTTCTTTATAGTTTGTGTTTAGGCCTTCAGTGTCCGGTCATGCGGCCGGCCAGGCGGCTAGGCTGCGGCAGGTGCTGCCTGGCTAGCAGGGGCTTTGGGAGAAGTGCCTGCATTTGCGCTGTTCCATGTCAGCAGGAAGATGGAGTTGACCACAACAAGGACGGAGCCGGCATTGTGCACAAGAGCTCCGGTAACAGGGTTGAGAATACCTGTCACAGCCAGGCCTACAGCCAGGAAGTTGAGTCCCATGGAGAAGCAGATATTGGTCCTGATGGTATTCATGGTCCGTCTGGCGAGCCTGAAAAGGTGTGGGAACATATGGATGTCGTCGTTTACAAGAACGATGTCAGCGGCATCTATGGCAATGTCGCTGCCTATGCCGCCCATGGCAATGCCGACAGAGGAACGTTTCAGTGCAGGCGAGTCATTGATGCCGTCGCCGACCATGCATACATGCTCAAAGCTGTACTCGTTGTTATCTATATAGTTCAGCTTGTCCTCGGGCAGGCAGTCTGGATGTACTTCCTCAATGCCGGCCTCAGAGGCTATGGCAGCTGCAGCTGCGGCATGGTCTCCTGTGAGAAGGACTGGACTGACGCCGCATTCCTTTAAGCCTGCAATGGTTGCGGCTGCATCAGGGCGCATGGTGTCAGACATGGCGATAAGGCCTGCGAGTCTGCCGTCAATGGTGACGTAGATGACAGAATCCCCCCTGGCAAGGCAGGAGTCAGCTTTTGTACGAACATCAGCATCCGCTTCAATGCCAAGATGGTGCAGCAGTTCCTTGTTGCCTGCTGCAATTTTATGTCCGCAGACATCAGCCATGACGCCGCGTCCCGGCAGCATGCTGAAATTGTCGGCATTGTGGGGCAGGGCGCCAAAGCTTTTCCTGTAGCTTTCAACCACAGCCTTGCCCAGGGGATGTTCGGAAAGCTGTTCTGCGCAGGCAGCCATGGCAAAAATGTCGTCCCTGCTGCAGGCAGGGTCAAAGCTTGCTGTCTCAGCGACAGAAGGCTTCCCGAAGGTCAGTGTCCCTGTCTTGTCAAAGCACACCTTGGAAACATTGGCGAGCCTTTCAATGGCATCGCCCTCGCGGATGAGGAAGCGGTGCCTTGTGGCATTGCCAATGGCCGCAACAATGGCAGTAGGCGTGGAAAGGACCAGGGAGCAGGGGCAGAAGACAACCAGCACCGTGACTGCCCGCAGGATTTCCCCGGTGACAAAATAGCAGGCTATAGCTGCCGCAAGGGCTGCAAAAACGATCCAGGCGGCCCAGCGGTCGACTGTTCTCACGATTTTGGACTTGCCGGCATCGGCTGACTGCACAAGGCGGATCATGCGCTGCAGTGAGCTGTCCTCGCCGACTTTTTCGGCACGCATGTCAAATGCGCCCAGCTGGTTGACTGTTCCCGAAAACACCTGATCCCCTTCGCCCTTGTCCACGGGAAGAGGCTCACCTGTCATGACAGCCTCATTGATGGTTGTGTTGCCCCTGATGATGCTGCCGTCAACAGGCACTGTTTCCCCAGGCAGAATGCGCAGGATGTCGCCAGCTGCAACCTGATCGACAGTAACCGTGCGTTCCTGCTGCCCGTCTTCCACAATACGCGCCGTCTGCGGTGTCAGCCGTACCAGCTTTTCAATGCCGGCACGGGTTTTGGCCACGGTGAGCTGTTCGAGCATGCCGCCAAGGGCCATGATGAAGGCTACTTCTCCTGCGGCAAAGTCCTCGCCTACAAAGACGGCGGCAATAAGGGCCATGGCAACAAGCACGTCTGCCGTGACGTCGAATTCGGTGACAAGTCCGTGCACTGCCTCAAAGACAATAGGCACGCCGCAAAGAACTATGGCAATCCAGGCTGCGTCAAAAGGCAGGCTGAACAGTTCGAGGCCGCTGACGACAAGGGCAAGGCCGGAAATGACAAGGAATGCTATGTCCTTTTTCGTCCCGCCAAGATCAAGGAGCTTTGCAATAGTATCCAGCATAATACGTTTCCCCTGGTAAATACATATACCCGTATAGGTATATTGAACTGCGTTAAAAAAAATATCCGCAAAACGGATTATTTATACCCATGGGGGTATATGTATCAGGGACTGTTCCTGCCTGTCAATGCCACGCCTGAAATTTGTTCGGCCGCAAGGACAGGGGCGTGGTTTTACTAGATGTTGGCAAATCGTTCCACTGCCTTGGTGAATTTGGCAATGGTCTCATCGGCATCGCCGTGCTCGATGCCGTCGCGGACGCAATGGCGTATATGTCCTTCCAGAATAACCTGGCCTGCCCTGTGCAGGGCCGACTTGGCGGCGTTAATCTGCGAGAGGATGTCCTCGCAGGGAATATCCTGGTCTACCATGCGGTCTATAGCCTGGACCTGTCCTATGATTTTGTTGAGGCGGCGGTGCAGGTTAGCCTGATCCATGCATTGTTTCATTTATTTCTGTGCGAATACCCATGCGGCCCGGGCCGTATGAACTTCGCTCCCTCCGTAAAAAAAATCAGCTGCAGGCTGGCGAAAAACACAGGCAGAAGCCGTAAGAGACCGGGCCCCGGACTGATGCCAGTTATTCCCTCTGCAAAAAAAAGAGCCATTGCTACATGAGTAATAACCCTAGTTCAAAGGAGGTACGCAATGGCTCTTAAATTGTTTTTTTAACTGAATGCCTGCCTGGTGTCAAATACGTGGTATCAGGATACATTTGACGTATTGTCAAATAGTTAAATGACTGTCTCGCAGGATATGCGAATTGTCCTTGCTTGCGCCCGGCTGATCATATCTTGCATTGCCGTCCGTAATGGGGTACAAGCTCTTTCTTGTCCATTTAATAAGCACACCAGAACAGCTGCCCGGGGTGCCTTGGGCCGGCTGCGCCGGCTTTCTTAAGGAAGAAGGGTGTGGGTTCTGGTGGAAGTTGAACCCTGGAGGTTTTTATCATGGCTTATGTTACCATGAAGCAGATGCTGGAAACCGGCGTCCACTTTGGTCATCAGACACGTCGCTGGAATCCCAAGATGCGTCCTTACATCTTTGGTGCCCGCAATGGAATCCATATCATCGACCTGCAGCAGACCGTGAAGCTGTTCCGTCAGGCCTATGACAAGGTTGTCGATACCGTTGCCAACGGCGGCAAGGTCCTTTTCATCGGCACCAAGCGCCAGGCTCAGGAGTCCATCGCCTCTGAAGCCAGCCGTGCCAACCAGTACTATGTCAGCAACCGCTGGATGGGCGGCACGCTGACCAACTTTGTGACCATTCAGAAGAGCGTTGAGCGCCTGAAGAAGCTGGAAGCAATGTTTGCCGACGGTTCCATCAACCGCTACCAGAAGAAGGAAAAGCTCCTTCGTCAGCGCGAGCTGGAAAAGCTGGAGCAGAACCTGGGCGGCATCAAGAACATGGAGCAGCTTCCCCAGCTGGCCTTCATCATTGACCCCAACCGTGAAGACATCGCCGTCAAGGAATGCCGCAAGCTCGGTATTCCGATTGTGGCCGTGACCGATACAAACTGCGATCCTGACCTCATCGACTACATTATCCCCGGCAACGACGACGCCATCCGCGCCATCAAGCTGTTTGTCGGTTCCTTTGCCGAAGCCTGCATCGAAGGCGAGGCTGCTGCTACCGACAAGGATAATGCTGAGCAAGTCATGGAAGAAAAGGCTGCTGAAGCTGCTGATGCCCAGTAGGCCGTAACCAAAATCTGACTGTTGCGGGCAGCGTCGTCGTTTTCTAACGGTGATGCTGCCCTTTAGTACCAAAAGGTAAGGAGACCACTATGGCGATTACAGCCGCAATGGTAAAAGAACTGCGTGAAAGAACCGGCGCAGGCATGATGGATTGCAAAAAGGCCCTCTCCGAAGTTGACGGCGACATGGAAAAGGCCATCGACTTCCTCCGCGAGAAGGGTATGGCCAAGGCTGCCAAGAAGGCCGGCCGCGCCACCAGCGAAGGCCTTGTGACCCTGGCTGCTTCCGCTGATGAAAAGAACGTTGCCCTTGGTTCCGTGCAGTGCGAGACAGACTTTGTGTCCCGCGGCGACGATTTCAAGAATTTCGCAGCCAAGGTTGCCGAAACTGTGCTGGAAAAGAAGCCTGCTGATGCCGCCGCCCTGGACGCCCTGCTTGGCGAGGACCTCAAGAACCTCATTGCCAAGACTGGCGAAAACATGCGCCTTGGCAAGTTCTTCTTCCATGACTGTGCCGCCAATGAAGTGGCCGGCACCTACATGCATGTGACCTCCGGCAAGCTCGGCGTCGTGGTTGTCGTTGAATGCGGCAAGGCCGAAACAGCTTCCAACGAAAAGGTGAAGGAGCTGGCTAAGGAAATTGCCATGCAGGCCGCTGCCATGCGTCCCATGGCCCTTGACCGTGACAGCCTTGATCCTGAGGCTATCGAGCGCGAGCGCAACGTGTACCGCGAAAAGGCC
>JAUMVQ010000082.1:0-237 GCA_030530085.1 Desulfovibrionaceae bacterium
TTACGAGCAGATCCATGAAACATGGCTCCATCGCATAGCCAACCTGACGCTTACCGGCTATAACTCCAAATACAGCAACAGTTCGTTTGCTGAAAAGCGTGACATGGAAAAGGGCTTTAAGCAAAGTGGCCTGCGCTTAAATGCATGGATTGCCAAGCAGGAGCACTGGGGTCTGAAAGAACTGGAAGAGCGCAACCAGCTGCTGATGCAGACGGCCCTGAAAACATGGCCGCTGCC
>JAUMVQ010000082.1:247-8496 GCA_030530085.1 Desulfovibrionaceae bacterium
TCCTGCACGCTGGAAGACGATACCGAGCTGAAAGGGCGCACCATCATCCGCTTTGCATACATGAATATAGAACAGCCCGTATCAACCTGGATCGATATGATGGAGGCTGTGCTGAAAATCCTGCATGCGGAGGACAAGTCAGTGCTGTTCAAGCTGGCATATACCCAGGATGCCTCCAATGAACTCAGTGCCTATGTGAGCAATACTCCTGATAATCTGCGCACTGCCATGAAGATCGATGAGAACATCTATGTTGAGCAGAACAACAGCACTGCAACAAAGATATCCATGTTGCGCAAGTTTTTTAAGGCATATGGAGCAGACACGGAAGACCTTGTATTCTACCTCAGGTAGCAGCCTCCAAACGTAGAGAATGTTTGCAGAAATTGACTTCTGGTAATCGAAAAACAGCACCCTTTTAACAGCATAGCCATATAGGATGGGACGGGGCATTCTCACAACTTCGGGAGATGCCACGTCCTTTTTTTCTGGCAGACTGCCGCTTAGTGTTGCACATTATAAAACGCACTGGCATACATTCTGCGTTTTTCCTTAAAATCTCTTTCACACCATATTGACATACAGAATAAAAGAGCTTAACAAAAGAGCCATACCCATCCTGCCGGTTCCGGCAGATCTCTCCCCAGGCACCATAACTGCCTGGAAATACACCCTATACCACACATACCAGCCTGCAAAAGCCACTCCTGTCTTCTGCTGCCAGAGTCCTATCCCAATTCCAAAACCTGGTTGCAGGATCAGCAGCTGGTCAGTTCTTTCCTCAGATGAGGCCTGGAAATTTTTTAAAAAATTATTTGACAGACGAAACAAAAATACTTATCTTGCTTTTTACAAAAAACGATGCCTGTTTCCAGACCTGTGCACAGTCAGGCATCATCCAAATATGAGAGGTATTATTTATGACAGCAGACAGAAAAACAGCTATTTCTGCCCAGGCAAAAGAAAACACGGCTGACAGCACGCAAGGTCAGGCCCAAACCAGCCATGCAAAAGACAGAAAGAAATATTCAGGTAACCAAGTTCTGCGCATCATCAATGCCCTGAGAGCCGCAAAACGGGACATGGAAAGAGAATGCTATTCCATGAACGGCATTGTCCATATTGCGCAGGAAGAAATTGAAGACCTTATGCAGGACAACAAGTGTTCCTATGCAGATATCGCCCGAATTTTCTCCGATAACGAGTCTCCGGTTTCAGAACGCACCCTGAAAGACTATCTTGCCAGGGCAAGAAAGGATGCAAGGGAAGGGCGCACCGGCTACAATAAGGTACGGCAGCTCATTCTGGAAGCAGGCGGGGAACAGGGAAGCAGTGACTTCCCAAAGGACTTCCAGGACGCCTGCAAGGAAGCCTTTCAGGCGGACAGCCCGGCAGACAGCCATACCCAGCAGGACTGCCCGGATGCTGCCAGGGCTTCTGCAGGCCATAAGGGGGAACAGGCTTACAGAAAACAGGCTGAGACAGTCCTGACAGACACTGACCAGGCCGGGCAGGCAGACGGCTTCGACGACTTTGCCAGCCCTGACGATGACTGGCTGACAGCAACCATTTCCCGGACCATGGATGCCAATGATGCCAGAGACGAAGCAAACAAGAAGGCACAGCACATTCAGGATTTCTATGCAGCCAGGAAACGCAGAAAAAAGGCCAGAAATGATGCCAGGCGCAAGTAGCGCCCAAGGCTAAAGCCTTTCCGCAGGCCTCATCATCTGACAATGCCAGGCAGGCATCAGCGCAACCTTGTGGCAGAATCGCATAAAAAACGCTTCTGCCCGGGGCACTGCCTGATGCCCTGCCGCCCCGTGCAGCAGACATTTTTGCAGATGCCGCCAAAAAAGTGGGCAGAGTGCTGCAATAGGTGTTGACCTTTTTCAAGAATTGGCAAAGATAGCGGCAACACAAAGGATGCAATAGCACATCCCTTGCAAAGATGTTTCATTTCCATGACCGAAGCGTTAAGAATCGGTTCTTTTTTCGTTGTATGACTAGGAGGACGTATGACCAATGAGCAGAAAGAGCAGTTTCTGGATGCTCTGAACCACCTTGAGGATGCCCGTGCTGTTTTTGCTGAGCTGTCCGAGGCCCTGCTGGAAGAAGGGGGCGAACTCAACCCCGACGATGACACAGAGGAAGCCAACGACATGGCCGAAGACCTTGAAAATGCCGTGGCTACTATTGAGGACCTGCTGAGCACGCTCTCCGAGCTGCGTGAATCATTCTAACTCCCTTGGAGACATATCCTATGCTTACCCGGGAAAAAGCACTTGAGCTGCTGGGCATTCATGGCGTTAAGGACCATCTGCTGCAGCATTCCCTTGCCAGCGAGGCTGTGATGAAAAAACTGGCACAGCACTTTGGCGAGGACGAGGAACTTTGGGGCATAACAGGCCTTTTGCACGATCTGGACTATCCAAAGACAGAGTCCTGTCCTGAAAAGCACGGGCTTGAGGCTGCTACCATACTGGCAGGAGAGCTGCCTGAGGAAGCGCTGCATGCCATCCGCGCCCATAATGGCGAGCTCAACGGATCACCGGTTGAAACAAAATTTGACATAGCCCTGCGCTGCGGCGAAACCGTCACCGGCCTGGTCACGGCAGCTGCCCTTGTGCGCCCGACCGGCATTGCCGGCATGGAAGTCAAAAGCCTCAAGAAAAAGCTCAAGGACAAGGCTTTTGCGGCCGGCGTAAACAGGGATATCGTCAAGTCCAGTCCTGACATGGGGCTGAGCCTTGAGGAATTTCTGGGGCTGGCCATAGAGGCCATGAGTGCAGAGGCTCATGCGCTGGGCCTTGAAAAGTAAGGATACGGCATGGGGCAGAAGCTTCAGTATGTATTCTGGGATCTGGACGGAACCCTGACCGACTCGGCTCCGGGCATTCTCAATTCCTGCGAGTATGCCCTCTCCAGGATGGGCGTCCTTGTGCCAAGGAAAGAGCTCTATACCTTTATAGGGCCTCCGCTGCTTGAGTCCTTTTCCCATATCCTTGGCAGTGACGAAAAAGGGCGCAGGGCAACAGCCCTCTACCGGGAATATTTTTCTGAAAAAGGGCTTTTTGAGAACAGCGTCTATCCGGGCGTGCCGGAGACGCTTGCCGGCATTGCCGCATCAGGCATCAAAAACGTGCTGACCACGGCCAAGCCCCTGGTCTATGCCAGGCGCATTCTGGAGCACTTTTCCTTAAGCCGCTACTTTCATCTCCTGGGCGGTGCCGACCTGGACGGTCCCCTGCATTCAAAGCAGGATGTCCTGGCCGACAACCTGAAGCGCCTTGGCTGCGACAGGGCGTCTGTGCTCATGGTCGGGGACAGGAGCGATGACATTGACGCTGCAAGGAGCCTCTCGGTTGCATCCTGTGGCGTGCTCTACGGCTATGCCTCCCCCGGGGAACTGGACAAGGCAGACTATCTCTGCGCCAGTGCGCCGGACGTTATGGGCGTTGCTGTTTCATAAAAGACTGTATTGCGCTGCCGGCCCAAAAAAAAGGAAACAAAAAAGCGCCATTCTCCTGCACGCAGGGGGATGGCGCTTTTGCTTGCTGTATGGGGGCTATTCCTTGGCGATGTTCCCGTCGTGAAGGTCGTTGCCTCCTGACTCTTCTTCCATGGACGCCAGGCCCTGCTCAAGCCAGTCTATGATATACCTTGCCACATTCTTGTCCATGATGAGCCTGGTATGGACCTTGCGCTGGTAGATGACAGTATCGTTCTTGTCGCCTGAATCATACAGAAGCAGGCCTGTGTCAGCATCGTATACCAGGTCCCGATCCTTGGGATACACCTGCGTTTCCGTAAACAGGTTAAGCTCTAAAGCATCGCCTGCGCACGTGCCGCCATACACACCATGAACGGCAAGCGGCTTCATCCCTGGGTCACGAATATATTCAAGGCGTAAATTCTTGGTTTTGCTCATAGCAGATCTCCGGCCCTACTCAGGGCCTGACTGGCTTAAAGGTCATTACAAAAGAACGGGCCATTACTTTTTCAGCAAAAGCCAGGCAGGGCCTTTGGCATCCAGCTTGGCAGAGACATAGATGCCCTTGTCTGCGCCGCCGCAGTAGACGTCAATGCGGTTGCGCTTGATGGCGCCGCCGGTGTCCTGGGCCAGGCCCAGTCCCCTGAGGCCTGTCGTGCCATAGGTTCTGTCAGGAATGTTGACGCCATAGGCCACAATGCCGCCAAGGGGCAGGAAGTTCCTGTCAGTGGCCAGGGACACCCAGTCGTCCAGGGGCTGTCCCATTGCGCCGACAGAGCCTCTGGTAGAGAACTTGAAGAAGACATAGGAGGGATTGGCAAAGAAGACCCGGTTCATGCGCTCAGGATAGCGCTTGAACCATTCCCTCTGTTCCAGGATGTCGCCGCGCTGCAGCTTGTAGCCCTGGGAGACGATGATGCGGCCAGAGGCACGGTATTTGTGGCCGTTCTGGCCTGCGTAGTTGAGATAGGCAGAGGTATTGTCGTCAAAGAGCAGCCTGCCAGAGCCCTGTATCTGCAAAAAGTAGACATCCACAGGATCTGCCCAGGCCAGTTCCAGGCCCTTGCCTGCCAGCACCTGTCTTGGGCCGTCTATCTGCTCCCTGGAATAGTACTTGCCGTGCTTTCTGCGGTACGAGGCCATGTCAGGGGGCAGGGCGTAAATAGGCTGCGAGTATTTTGCAGTCTTTGTCCTGCTGGCATGGATCACAGGCTCATAATAGCCGGAATACTTGATATAAGGATCAACCGCTACAAAGCGGAAGTGCTGCAATAGCAGGGAGGGATTGGCATCAAGCTGGGGCAGAAGAGAGCGCAGAAGCTGCAGTGATTCCGTGAGCTCGCCATAGGTCACCTTAAGGCCCGGCCTTGAGACGGCAATGGCAGAGGACGGCTTGCTTTCCGTATACTTGAGGGACTTGCGTATGGTCGGCGCCATGTCCTTCCATGAACGCAGCTCCTGGTTTGCCGGATGCAGGAGGCTTGTGAATGCGGCCGGCGTTTCCTGCACGGCAACGGCGGGCTGGGCAGGGGCAGGACGATACTGGACAGTTTCCTTTTTGCCGGCGCAGGCAGTGATCCCCAGCATGAGAAGCAGCATGGCCGCTTTGGATAAGAAATGACAGCGTGTGCTTTGCTGCAGCGTTTGTGTACAGGACATTGGCAGAAGCGCCCCCTTGCTGTTTGCCCAGGCAGGGAAGAAAGGCCCGGGATATATTCAAAAAAAAAAGCCCTGTGAGGATACACCTCAAGGGCCTTTAATTCAACAGGTGGTGGTCCCGGCGTGAATCGAACACGCGGCCTACTGCTTAGGAGGCAGTCGCTCTATCCAACTGAGCTACGAAACCACGAAAGGAATCTCTAGACAATTGAGCAGGCTTTGTCAAGCATCGTGTTAAAGGATTGCACTCTTAAGAGGCAACAAGCGTACCGTCTTTAAGGGTAAGGATGCTGTCAGATACCTGATCAAGAAAGGCCCTGTCGTGCGAGATGACAATGCGGGCATGAGGAAGCCCAGCCAGAATGCCAGCCAGCCTGCGCACTGCATGCTCGTCCAGGGCGGCAGTGGGCTCGTCAAGCAGCATGGCCTCAGGCTCCATGGCCAGGATGCCTGCCAGGGAAACCAGCTTTTTTTCGCCGCCTGAGAGCTGGTGCGTCAGCCTGTCCTCATAACCGGCAAGCCCCAGGCCAGACAAGACTGTGCGGGCCTTCCTGTCCGCATCCTCCTGGGAAAGGCCGAGATTGAGCGGGCCAAAGGAGACGTCTTCCAACACTGTGGGGCAAAAGAGCTGGTCGTCTGCGTTTTGCAATACCAGGCCAACCTTTCTGCGCAATGCCCTGAAATCCTTTTCTGTCTCAACAGGGTTGCCATGCAGCAAAATGCGCCCGCTCTGCGGTCGTTCCAGGCCCATGATTATACGGAAAAGCGTCGTCTTGCCTGCACCGTTGGCGCCGCAGAGCCCGATGCGCTGTCCTGCGGCCAGTGTGAGGCAGAGATCAGAGAAAAGCGGCTTTGAGCCTGCATACGAAAAAGAGATGTGCTCAAGGGAGAAGACGGCCTGCGGCACAGAACACCTCCGGGAAAAAGTCGTACAGGCAAAGCAGCGTGAGAAATACCAGAAGGCCAGCCAGGAAGAAGACGTCCCTGAAGTTCAGCGGGGCAAGCGTGCCTGTGGGGTAATGCCCTGAAAAGGAGCGCAGGCGCATGGCTTCCCAGATGCGCAGGGAACGGTCCCAGGAACGTATGAAAAGGAGTCCTGTCAGCATGGCGTAGGTTTTGTAGGTGGCAAGGTTTGTCTTAGGCTCAAAGCCCCTGAGCATGGCCGAGGTGCGCAGGGTGTGCCATTCGTCTGAAAGGACGTGCACATACCTGTATGTCACAAGCAGCAGGGTGGTCAGGCGCCTGGGGCAGTGCAGGGCTGACAGCGCAGCGCCAAGCTGGGGCAGCGGCAGGGATGCAACCAGGGCAAAAAAGACCAGCAGCATGGCGTTGGACTTCAGCGTGATTGTCAGGGCGAGCAAAAGGCCCTCATGCGTGAGCGTAAAGGGCCCCACGGAATACAGGGCTTCGCCTGCCACAGAAAACGGCACAGTCAGCCACAGGAACGCTATGAAAACGTTGGCGAGCAGAAGGCGGCTCAACGCTTGACGCAGGCTGGTACCCGTAACCGTAAAAAGGACCAGGCCCAGCAGCATGGCCAAGAGACAGGACTCGGGACGGGTGAGAATGGCCATGGCCACGCTGGCAATGATGGCACCGGTGAGCCGTGCTGCCGGATTGAGCGGTGCCTGCGTCTCTGCCAGGGGCATTGATGTGGTGCTGTCACATATCATGACTGTCTCCTCCTGGCGCTGTACCAGAGTGCAAACCCGACGAGGCCTGCTATCCAGCCAAGGCCGCCGACTATATCGCGTAAGGACGGATCGTCGTTTTTGAGGCTGGCAATTTCCCGGTGGAGGGAGGCTATATCCGCCCTGAGGGCAGCAATCTCCGTGCGGCTGACGGTTATTGATTCATCCTGTGATGGTGCCGTCTGGGATGGAGTCGTGGCAGCAGGTGAACTTTCTGTAATATTTTGCGGCGATGGTGCCTGTGACGGAGTCTGATTCAGCTCGCTTGCCTCAATGGTCCATTTCCCGAGATGCCCTGAGCCGGCATTGACCTGCAGTGTCAGCCCGTTGGGGGCGTTGCGCATGCTGTCAGTTATGGCAAAAATACAATGCCCCTCGCTGTCAGTCTTTTCAGTGGCCAGGACCTGCCCGGTGGCTGTATCCAGCACGCTGACAGGACTGTTCTGTGCAGGACTGCCGCCTGAAAACGAGCACTCTGCCTCAATGCTGCCGGCATTTGTCCACGCAAAAATATTGACACGATGGGCATGAGAAATCTCGGACTGGCAAAGAAAAAGCCCAAGTATCAGAAATAGAAGCAGAGGAAATTTTATACGCATTAATTTGTCTCGGCAGATAGGTTAAGAATATCAGGACGGACCCTTTGCAAAAAACCAATGAGGAAGACGGACAGACAGCCTTCTATTATTATGACAGGAATATGGGCCAGCAGGAGGAGCGTGGCAGACGGGAGAAAGGCCTCGCTGGTCAGGGCCAGTGCCAGGGCGGTCAGGAGGCAGGAACCTGCCACAGAGACTGAGCCACACAAAAAAGCGGCGAGCCGGCTCCTGGCAACATTAGTACCACACAGATAGCGGCGAAATGCGTAGTGGCAACATACGGCTGGCAGGGCCATGGTGACTGTGTTGACGCCTAAGACCGTGATGCCCCCGAACTGGAAAAGCACTGCCTGGAGAATGAGAGCCACGCAGATGGCGGGGAAGGCCGCCCAGCCTAGCAGCATGCCGATGAGGCCGACCA
Organism: Desulfovibrionaceae bacterium; assembly: GCA_030530085.1. Taxonomy (GTDB): domain Bacteria; phylum Desulfobacterota; class Desulfovibrionia; order Desulfovibrionales; family Desulfovibrionaceae; genus Desulfovibrio. The sequence continues at coordinate 8,111 of JAUMVQ010000082.1, forward strand.
GGAGCAGGTGCACATTGCCAGGTCCTACAGGAACATGGATGAGAGACCCGACAAAAAAGGCGGCTGACATGAGGCCTGTGGTGACCAGGCGCTTGTCTTTCAGGGTGCGCAGCCCCATGGCAATGCCGGCACAGGCCAGCACAGCCCCGGCAGTGAGAACTTCGGGGGAGAGGACACCTTCAGAAATGTGCATGTATGCTCCTGGGAGAATATGGAGACTGGGCTGACAGCCCATTTATTAGCTAACGTTTGGTCTTAGTAACACGTTTTTAAGAAAAAGTAATACTTTTTTTTGAGGGGTGTATGGCGATTTTGTGGAAGAGAGGCTATTAACCACAGCAACAGAAGAGCTACTCCGACAGATATCCCAAAAATGATACCCGCTC
>JAUMVQ010000083.1 GCA_030530085.1 Desulfovibrionaceae bacterium
TGGCTGAGAATGACCGTCTGTGCATACTTGGCGTGGGAAATACCATTCTCACCGACGAGGGCTTTGGCGTGCGCGCCATGGAATGGATGCGTGACCACTACACCTGGCCCGATAATGTCGATTTCATTGACGGGGGCACACAGGGCCGTGTTCTCATGACCATTCTTCTTGACTACAAGAAACTTGTTGTCCTGGATATTGTCCGGGGACAGTGCGAGCCTGGCACGGTCTACCTGCTTGAGAATGAGGACATGCGCAAGTCACAGAGCTTCCATGACTCTACGCATGACGTGGACTTTGTGGATTTGCTCAGCACCTGCGACCTTATGGGCGGACGTCCGGATGCCTTTGTTGTCGGCTTTGAGCCCTATGAGTTCAATGAGCTGAATCCTGATCTCACACCTGAAGCAAAAAAAGCCCTGCCAGTATTCTGCGAGAAGGCCGTTGCTGAGATACGCCGCCGCGACTGGTCCGATCCCAGGGGACCTGTCAACGGCTAAAAAGGCATCCAGCCCTGCCGGCGGTCAGGAACACAAAAATTCAGTTCTGGAAATACGGCATCCTGGCCGACAAAAAAGAGCCCTTGCTGTCACAGCAGTTTCACTGTGCCAGCAAGGGCTCTCATTATCACGGAACGCAAAAAAACAGGCTTATGCCCGCATGGGCGTGAGTACCGTCATGCCGCCCTACTTCTCATGGGCTGTATACTCTGCGGCAATCTTTTCAAGAATTGCCTTGTCCATGGTAAAGCTGTGGCTGTCATCGGGGAAAGTACCGTCTTGTACGGCGGCACAATAGGCCCTGACGCCATCCTGTATAGCAGCCCCTACATCAGCAAAGGACTGCACAAATTTAGGCCTGAATTCCGAATACATGGACAGCATGTCCTGCAGGACAAGGACCTGGCCGTCACAATCAGGTCCGGCCCCTATGCCAATGGTAAAGCAGCTGATCTCTTCGCTTACAAGCCTGGCAAGCTCGCGGGGCACGCATTCAAGTACTATCCCCATGACGCCCGCCTCATCCAGCGCTTTGGCATCACGAAGAAGCCTCACAGCAGCCTCCTCTTCCTTGGCCTGAACCTTGTAGCCTCCAAGGGTATTCACAGACTGCGGCGTCAGGCCCAGATGCCCCACAACCGGTATGCCGCCCAGCTTAAGCTGCCGTACAAGATCGCACAGCTCTGACCCGCCTTCTATCTTGACAGCCTGGCAGCGGCCCTCTGCCATCAGGCGTGCTGCATTAACCAGGGCATCCCTCATGCCAGTCCGGTAGGACATAAAGGGCATGTCGGCAACCAGGAAAGCATCTCCGCAGCCACGGGACACAGCTCTTGTATGGTGAATCATGTCATCCATGGTAACGGACACTGTATCGGGATAGCCAAGCATAACCATGCCCAGTGAGTCACCTACAAGCAGCATATCGCAGCCGGCTTCTGCACAAAGCCTGGCCATGCTGTAGTCATAGGCCGTAAGCATGGTAATTTTTTCTCCGGACTTTTTCTTGTTCTGCAAAGTAATAATTGTCTGTTTCATGCAAGCCTCCTGACAGCCGGCTGGCGGCCTCTGTTCTGGATACAATACTATTTTGAGTTTGCCAGTTTCAGCACATTTGTCAAACCTGGATCTTCTTTTTTTACCATTACTCCCCACAGCCTGAAAAAGGCAAAGGGAAAGGCGGATGCGACATCAGATGCCGATCCGCCTTTCTTTTGGGGGGTATGTCAGCTTACAGAGTGTTTTTGCTGTTAGAACTTCCAGGTAAAGCCTGCATTGAGGCTGTGGTTGGTCTCATGCTTTGCAGCCTGGATGCCGTAGTTCAGGCCAATGGCAAAATTGCCCATTTCAGCCTGGATGCCGGCCCTGCCGGTATAGCTCACAGTGTCCATGATGCGCGTGCTCACGTCGTCCGTGGCATTGATGCCGGACCAGGATATCTCTGAGACCGCCCCCAGATCGCCGACTGCGGGGACCACAGCCAGATCAACCTGCGGCTTCACAATCCAGCCAGAGACTGCAATGTCCTTGGAGAAGGTCACGCCGACCGGGAACTGCACGATGTTCTGCATGCCGGACTCAACGCTGTTCAGCCTGGAATTGTTCACTTCCAGATCGTACTCATCCGTATAGAGGGCTGTGTAGCGCACCCCGATGTGCGGCATGATGTCCAGGAAGTCAGTCTTGAAGAGATATTCGGCACGAAGATCTGCCGTGAAGGCACGCGTGTACACATCAGCCTCGGCCGATCCCATGCCAAGGGACGATGGCAGGCTCATCTCAAGCTCATGCCTGCCCATGTTGTAGCCAACCGAGGCCATGATGTTCAGGTTGTCCAGGGTCCAGCCGCCATACAGGCTCACTCCGCCAAAATTGTAGGAGTTGTCCGTGCTGGTGACATTGTCCCTGGTCTTTGAATGGCCGCCGCCTCCGCTGACAGCTATGCCTGCACGGACATTGCCGCCTGCAAGGGTGCCAAGATGCACGTCGGCACCAATGGCAAGGCCGCCGTAATTGCCGCACACAGAAGTGCTCATGTCGTGCGTCCAGGTATTGCCGTACATGGGAGTGGCCCAGACATCTATGCCGTCCTTGTGGATGCTGTTCTCCGAGTCAAAGCTTGCCAGGGAGAGGTGCTTCATGACTGTATCGGCTGCGGCATCAGCCAGCCGCATGGAAGTATTCTGCACGCCGGCAGTTACGGCTGCACGGGAGACTTCATTGACAGTATCAACAGCCCTGGCATTATCGCTCATGTACAGAGGCTCCGTGGCACGGCTTAAGAAGCGTATGCCCATGTATGAGGAGTCCGTATCGTTCAGGCCCTGGACCAGCATGGTAGTCAGCGCATTCGAAGGTATGATACCCGGGAATACGGTGTTCAGATCCTTCACGCTCGTTTTTACAACAAAAGCATCGCCGTCTCTGTACAGGCTGACCTTTATGAGATTGTTCAGCACCAGGTTGGCTTCAGTCCAGTACGAGTCGCCAGTCAGTCCCTTGGTAATGGTATACGCCTGGCTGGCCTTGGCATTTGTGATGTAGAGCTGGGAACCAGCTTCCACAGTTATTGTGCCGGAGCCCGTAATCATGGGACTCTGGGCTGCGGCAATGCCGTTTACGACCAGCGCTGACTCTGCACCGAAGACAACTCCTGTGCCGCTGTCAGTTCCAATGAGCAGGTTCTTTCCGGGCTGGACCTCAATGCTGTTGCCCAGTCCCAGTATGGAGTCAGCTCCGCTGGCAGCACTTGTGTCGATGTCGCCCACAGTCAGGGAGCCCTTTTTAATGGTGACATCGCCGCCAAAGAAGTTGCTGTCACTGGTCAGGGACGTTGAGCCTGAATTCTGGGTGTAGGTTCCGGTGAAGCTGTCCACAGTGCCGCGTACTACTTCAAGATCGCCTGTGTTGCTGAGGGTACCGCTGCCAGCAAGGGCCTTGTCGGCCTCAAGAGCTGTTGCCCCTGTAACTGACATGGAACTTGTGTCTTCAAGGGCCACGGCCGTGCTGTCTGCACCTGTGGCTGTAATTGTCGTGCTTGCTCCGTCACCGCCCATAGAAAGGCGGGCAGCCTTCCTTGCAAGCACGCCATAGCTTTTGCCTTCAGGAGCAGAAGCCTCGATAGTTGTGTTTCCTCCGATGCTGGTTTCTGCATTTTCACCAGCAGCATAGATGCCATAGGCATCGCCGTTTTCTGCCGTAGCAGAAATGTCGCCGTCTCCGGAAACTGTCAGCGTACCATATTCATCGTGTCCTGATGCCCCGTCAGCAGCCGGATTGTATACGCCATAGGCATCCGAATTTGCTGATTTTGCACTGACAGACAGGTCGCCTGTTATTTCGGCATTGCCGGCATAGCTTGTATCGGGAACATCATTTGCCAGCAGGGCCACGCCAAAGGCTTCCCCTGCTGCTTCCGCAGTAACGGCAGTGTCTGCCGCTATAGCAAGATCTGATCCGTCCAGGGACAGTATGCCGTAAGCGTAGTCTTTCTGAGCAGTGGCATTTATCTCTGCCGTTGTCCCGGTAAGGCTGAGACTGCTTGTCCTGACAGCCACGGCATAGCTTTGTGCTCCTGTGGCACTAATCCTTGCTGTGCTTTTCTCACTGCCAAGAGACATGCTGGAAGAGTTCTCCGTAACGATGCCGATGCTGTATCCTTCAGGTGCAGCAGCCTGGATATCAGTACTGCCACCAATACTGGTTACGGCACTCTCTCCTGTAGCATAGATACCAAAGGCATCGCCTTTTTCCGATGCAGCCTCAATGTCACCGTCTCCGGAAACTGTCAGCCTGCCATATTCAGAATGGCCTGATGCCCCGTCTTCAGCCGGATTGTACACGCCATAGGCATCAGAATTTGCTGATTTTGCGCTGACAGACAGGCTGCCGGTTATGTCGGCATTGCCGGCATAGTTTGTTTTGGAAGCCTCATTTGCAATCAGGGCTACTCCAATGGCGTCTCCGGCTGCATTGGCGGTAATGGCAGTATCAGCCTTTATAGCAAGCTCTGATCCGTTCTGGGCCAGTATGCCGTAAGCATAGCTTTTCTGGGCAGTAGCGCCTAGCTCTGCTGTTGCCCCGGTAATGCTGAGGCTGCTGTTGCTGACATTCACGGCAGTACTTTCTGAGCCTGTAGCAGTAATCTTTGCCGTGCTTCCCTCGCTGCCAAGGGATATGCTGGAAGAGCTTTCTGCATAGATGCCTGCACTTGTTCCTTCAGGAGCAGCAACAGTGATATCAATACTGCCACCGATGCTGCTTACGGCATTCTAGCCCACAGCATAGATACCAAAGGCCTCATCTTTTTCTGATACAGCCTCAATGACTCCGTCTCCGGAAACAGTCAGCTTGCCTTTTTCAACAGGTGCTGAAGAACCGTCTTCTGCCTGAATGAACACACCGGAGGCAACAGAAGCAGCTGATTTTGCAATGGCCGAAAGATTGCCTTCAATACTGACATAGCTGTCATCGGCAACATCAGTGGCAGGAAGAGCTATACCAAAGGCTTCCTCTGCTGCTTCGGCAGTAACGGCAGTATCTGCCGTTATAGCAATTTCTGCCCCATCCTGGGCCAGTATGCCGTAAGCAGAACTTCCCTGGGCAGTGGCGCCAATCTCTGCCGTGTCCCCGGTAATGCCAAGACTGCTGTTGCTGACAAGCACGGCAGTACTTTTTGATCCTGTGGCACTAATCTTTGCTGTGCTTCCCTCGCTGCCAAGGGATATGCTGGAAGAGTCTTCAGCATAGATGCCATAGCTATTCCCTTCAGGAGCAGCAGCCTGGATATCCGTACTGCCACCTACGCTGGCTACGGCATTCTCTCCTGCTGCATAGAGGCCATAGGCACTGCCTTTTTCAGCAGTTGCAGAGAGGGTGCTGTCTCCGGAAACACTCAGCTTGCCGTCTTCGACAGGCGCTGAAGAACCGTCTTCTGCCTGAATGCCCACGCCGAAGGCATCAGAACCAGCTGATTGTGCAGTGACCGAAAGATCGCCATCAATGCTGACATAGCTGTCATCGGCGGCGTCACTGGCATAAAGAGCTATACCAGTGACTTTTGCTGCTGCTTCCGCAGTGACGTCAGTGTCTGCCGTGATAGCAAGATCTGACCCGTCCTGGGCCAGTATGCCGTAAGCAGAGCCGTCCTGAGCATCAGCGGCTATCTCTGCCTTGGAGCCTGTAATGCTGAGGCTGCTTGAGCTGACAGCCACGGCAGTGCTTGTTGCACCTGTAGCAGAAATCTTGGTTGTGCTTCCATCGCTTCCAAGGGACATGCTGGAAGAGCCTTCAGCAAGGATGCCGTAGCTTGTTCCCTCAGAAGCAACAGCCTGGATATCCGTGTCGCCTTCAAAACTGTTCTCTGCATACGAGCCTATAGTATATACGCCATAGGCATCGCCGTTTTCCGAAACAGCAGAGATGACGCTGTCTCCGGCAACACTGAATTTGCCGTCTTCCGTGTGCCCCTCAGCCACTTCAACAGTTGAGTTGTACACACCAAAGGCTTCAGCATTTTCTGATGTCGCAGAGACTGTCAGATCACCATCAAAATCTGCATTGCCGGCATAGTAGTCATCTGTGTAGCCATATTCCTTAAGAGTTACGCCGTATGCGCCCTCAGCTGCCTGTACCGTGACGGCAACATCTGCTGTGGCATTAAGGTCTGCCCCGTACTGTGATCGTATGCCGTAAGCTTCGCCTTCTAAAGATGTGGCCTTTATCTCAGCTGTTTCCCCTGTAAAATTGATGCTGCCAGGCACTCCTGACGGCCTTACTGCATAGACGACATTGGTGCCTGTAACATCAATAACAGTATTGTCCCCTGCGAATGTTATAACCGTGTCGTAAGTGTTTCCCGGGTCACATTCGACATTAATTCCATAGGTATCCTCTTTGCCTCCTTTTACTGTTATTTCCGTATCTCCGGTAAAAGAAGTTGTGGACTGAAAACCTTGTACACCCTGGACATATTGTGCGCTGTCTTTGCCTGTTTCTTCACTGACAACGCTGATAGTTGTCCTTTTTGAATCAAAATTGCAGGCAGCGCCCTGATTGTTGTAATTGCGACCACCGGTAGCACGTCCGGAGTTGCTTTTTACATCTATGTTAAGCTCATCTCCCGAGAATGAAAGCTGAGAATTTCCTTCGGCCCTGGTACCTGAGACACGTCCTGTGTCGCTTTCCACGGATATGCTGATTGTATCGCCCGAGAAGGACAGCTGAGATCCTGATGAAGCTCTGATACCGATGGCTAAGCTGTTTGAAGAAATGGCAGTTACTGCAATCTCTTTATCTGCAGCTACGCTAACGCTGGAGGATTGTTCTGCAAAAATGCCAGCGCTTTCTCCTTCAGAAGATACAGCCTTAATCTCTGTATTGCCTTCAAAAGTGTTTTCTGCATATGAGCCTGCAGTATATACACCATAGGCATTTCCCTTTGCCGTAGCAGAAATGACGCTGTCTTTGGCAACACTCAGCTTGCCGTCTTCCGTGTGCCCCTCAGCCACTTCAACAGTTGAGTTGTACACACCAAAGGCCTCAGCATTTTCTGAGGTCGCAGAGACGGTCAGATCACCATCAAAATCTGCATTGCCGGCATAGTAGTCATCAGTGTTGCCATATTCAGCAAGCTGTACTCCGAAAGCCTGCTCGGCTGCTTGTACCGTGACTGAGACATCTGCCGTTGCAGTAAGATGTGCCCCATACTGCCCCACTACGCCTAAAGCCGCATCGTTTGATGATGTGGCACGTATCTCAGCTGTTTTCCCGGTAAAATTGATGCTGCCCGGAACGCCCGACGCTGTTACGGCATAGGTTTCCCCCGGGCCTGACACATCAATAAGGGTATTGTCCCCTGAGAAATTGATAACAGTGTCGTATGAGTCGCCCGGATCGCATTGAACAAACATGCCACTGGTGAGACTTCCGCCTTGTACAGTAATCTCCGTATCCCCTGTAAAATTGGTAGTGGACCGGTAGGCGTAGATTCCCTCCGGGGCCTCGCCGGTATCTGAATTAACCGTAATGCTGATGACTGTCTTTTTAGAGTCAAAATTGCATACGGCACCAGCACTGTTATGGTTTTGCACACCCACAACGCGGCCGGACTCGCTTTGCAGATCGATGTTTAGTTCTTCTCCGCTGAATGAAAGCGTTGCTCCGTCCCAGGCTTCAGCCCCGACAACCATACCGTTGTCAGAGGATGCAGAAGCGGAAATTGTTCCGTTTATGTCTATATTGCCGCCGTTTGCACGAAAGATTCGGGCCTGCTGGTTTGCTGATTCTGACTTAAGGGTAAAAGTTGCATCCCCTGACATGGCAAGTGATGCACCTGCCTGGGCAGCAACACCATAAGTACGGGTATCTGAGGCCTGTGCCGTGCTGCTGACGGTAAGAGTGCTTCCGTCTGAAACAGTAACATACATATCACCGCTGTCAGCGATAATTCCGGTGCGCACACTGCCTTCTATCAGCTGATCAGCATCTACTGCCGTATCTTCAGTGAAATTGTACGTTCCGTTTACGAGACTGCCCTGAGTGGCAAAGGCAACATCAGTCAAGCCGGTAATCAGCATTCCGGCTGCAGCCAGCGAACCGAATACGTTCATAAGGCGGCACTTTTTCAGGACAGCCCGGTATCGGTTGACGAGATTTACAATAGCTCCTTTTGTCAGCATAGACCCCCCTATTGCTTACAAAAAGTTATGGCAAAATATTATATTCTATATCTTCTGGCTTATAAAAAGTTCGCTATTTCAATAAATGCCCATGCTTGTCGTCTGACAATCTTGCAACAAGATATCGGGAGCTGGGCTGTGCATATACCTGTTTTTAGAGTTATTATTGCAACTAATTGAAAT
>JAUMVQ010000084.1 GCA_030530085.1 Desulfovibrionaceae bacterium
TGCCGCTAAAACTGACAGCAGACATGTCATTCCACACTCCGTAGGTATAGCTGTAAGTGGACACTGAAGCAGACTACACGCTGACAACAGTGCTTTCTGAAGCAAAAGTATTGGAACTGCTCTCCTGGATTTGAATGCCGATAATCTGGTCAGTGGATTTGCTATCCAGGCTGATGGCAAACTTGTCTCCTGAAACTGACAGCTGGCCTCCGGATTTGGTGTCTGTCCCGGTAATCCTGCCGCCTTCCGAAACGGCACTTCCGGAAATTGTCCCGTCCAGGGACATTTTGTTTTCGTTGCCGTCTGCCAGAAAAATGGTGCCCTCCTTGCCGCCGGCTTCGAGGCTGAAAGTCACATTGCCGGAGATGGCAAGCGATGCCTTGCCGGCATCGCCATCGGAGACGGCACCGGAAACACTTTTGTCAGAAGAATCTGCACGGCTAACGACTGCAAGCGTTTTCCCGCTGGCAACAGTGACAGTCATGACTGGCGGCATATTGTTGTGGGCTATGATGCCGGTACGCCTTTTATCCTAAGATGAGCGAAAAAGTAAGACTACACGAGGTGGAGGTCCTGGCGCATCTTTTGAATGTCGATGGTTTCTGGGGGGAGTGGGTCATCTAGGTATTGATAATATAGTTTTACCTTCTTGTTTGGTGTAACAACTCTTATATTATTTTTACTCTCACTAAAGCACGTTAATGATTGCAGCCTACCCCATAGTTCACTAACTGGTATGTTATCTTTATTTATAATATTCCTTATATCTAATAAAATATTTGTACAAATTATATCAAGTAGAATTTTACCCTTTATTCTTTGATCAGTCCATTTTGATAAAGGTAATAAACCAATATACTCTTTTGCTGTTTTAAATAGATACTCGATTTCTACTCTTCCGAGATAATTATCTAATATTTCATCAGTATTTTTATCTATATTTGAAAGTAATACAAAATACCCTCCTTTATTTGCATGCCAAAAAAGTTCTTCTTCATTCATATTTTCCATTTCATCCTGATTTTTATTATGGAAATCTTGATTAGTATTTAATGCATTATTTTTATCGACATAAAGATATGCGTATACTTCATCTCCCCAGAAATTCCATTTTGTTTTATTTCCAAAATAAGTATGGCCACCTCTAAAAAATTGATACCCCTTTAGTTTGGAAATAAAAGGTTTTACATATGTATTAAATAATTCCTTATATTGAAATCCCTTTCTATTTGGCATTCTTCCTATGAAATCTTTTCCTTCTTCACTACACATTGTGTGAATAAGCTCTTTAGAGATATACCCTGCATCTAAAATAAAAGACTTTATTGTAATACCAATAGACGAATAAACATCCTTTTTTATATTTTTTAATGTGTTGATGTCGTTAATATTTCCAGATAGTGCCGTATACCATACAGTTCGTCCAATAGTTTTATCCAAGACAAGAGCAAGACGAGTCTGAAGTTTTGCGCTATCTGTACCATGACTACAGAAATAGTTAAGCGGATTGTCTTTAGCTTCGTTAGGCAACGGAGTAGAGTCAATATAGCAACCATTTCCAAAATCAGGAAACCTCTTCTTCATGTTTGTAACATAAGCCTTGAAGAAAGAGAGCCTTGTTGCTTCATCTCCCATAACATCAAAAAACTTTGAGTCACAGTGCAGTGAGGAAATGGATATATCGTGGAAAATATATGATGCTACTGACTTAGCAATAAAGTTATCACATGAAATTCTGCCTCCATCCTTCAGAATCGTATGTAAAATATGAAGATACACCCTGGAAAGAAAAGACTTATCTGGAAATGCCTTAGCCAGTATCTCACACATGTGATTTTGCTTGAGAAAACATAACAGCCAATGGATATCTCCAAATACAACATGCTTCCGAGGTCTTTGTACTCTTCCGGAGTTTGCTATTCTCGGATCGTCAAGAGATACGCTAACAAAAGAATCCTCTTGGACTGAATACTCTACCAGCCCCCTGTCTGGTGATGAAAATATTCCTTTTTTTCTATCATTTGCCAGCCAGACTACTTTCCCAAGTTTTTCTCGAACGACATGCTTTGAATGGGCGTTACCATGTGGTTTTACCCGCTCTTGAGGTTGGTATTTACTCTCAACAATAGCTGCTGAGCCACCGATCACAACACCATCATCATTCATTTTCAGCTTTTGAACTTTGATAAAGGCCATGGCTTGCTTCCCCCTGGACAACCCTGGTGTAGTCTTACTCGGAATACTACACGTATACAGCTTTTAAGGGAGTATTTCAAGCCTATTTATGCAAAAAAAACAAAAAGTTATAAGAGCTTTAGCCTTCGTTGGACAGGTGTAGTCTTCTTTTTTCGCTCATCTTAGGATTATCTATCTCGCCTTTATCAATCTGGGATTGTCGGACTCTCTTTTGGGATCTGCCTGGCCTGCCATGTTCCAGGATCTGGATGTTCCCATTTCCGGCGCCGGCATCATCTCCTTAATAATCAATTTGGGCATAATCACTTCAAGCCTTTTGAGCAACAGGCTGACCAGGTCCTTCGGGACTGGCGTTATTGCAGCGGTCAGCTTGGCCATCATGGCTACAGCTCTTTGGGGCTTTTCCTTAAGCCACAGTTTCTTTTTGCTCTGCCTCTGGGCCGTGCCCTACGGTCTTGGTGCCGGCGGCCTTGATGCGGCAATCAATAATTATGTGGCCATACACTATGCCAGCAGGTATATGAGCTGGCTACACTGCATGTGGGGCATAGGCGTAACAACCGGCCCTCTCATTATGGGGCATGCCCTGGCCTCAGGCGCTTCCTGGAACGGCGGCTACGACACCGTTGCCCTTATACAGGCAGGGATGACTGCATTTCTTTTGCTGAGCCTGCCTATCTGGAATAAAAGACAGGCTGGAAATGAACAGCAGAATGACGGAGAAAATAACGGCAAAATCCTGAGCCTTAAGGAAATATTCCGGATACCGGGCGTCCCTGAAGCCATGGTGTGCTTTTTCTGCTACTGTTCATTGGAAAACTCAGCTATGCTGTGGGTAAGCTCATACATGCATCTTCAGGAAGGCCTTGCTGTCGAAACGGCTTCAGCCCTGACCGGCATGTTCTGCCTGGGCATCACAATAGGCCGCGGCCTTAACGGCTTTGTCGCCATGCGGGTAAGCGACACGCAGATGGTACGCATCGGGATGGGCATTCTTTTCGTGGGCGTTGTTATTCTCTTTCTGCCTGCGGGCAGCTATGTCGCAGTGGCAGCTTTTGTCCTCATCGGGCTGGGCTGCGCTCCCATATATCCCAGCCTTTTGCACGCAACCCCCGATCGTTTTGGCAAAGAGCGCTCCCGTGCCATCATAGGCGTGCAGATAGCTTGTGCGCATGTTGGCGTATGCATCATGCCTCCGCTTTTTGGCTTTATTGCCAGGTATTTCTCAGTCGGCCTCCTGCCCTGCTATCTTTTCGGTCTTCTGGCCCTCATGATCTGTATGAACGAGCGGCTTAACAAAAAAGTCAGGGAAGCGAAGGAAGTGCGCTGAAAAAACAGGGCGCTTTCTGTGATCTTGCCCTCTTGTGCCTGACGGCTTAGTGGTAGTTGCCACGCATATCTTTTATATCTGAATATAGTAAGGCATAACTGGCCTTACGTTAAAATCAAAGTAAAATAACTTTATTTGCAATATTAGGGATTGATGGTAAAACTGTATGAGAATGAGCCTGTACATTCTCTGTTTTTCCATGCAATTTATTTTCTGATGAAAAAAGGTAGGCTTGCATTCCCTTTTGTAAAAAGGAGTGACAATTTTTTTCCCATTATTTCATTGCGTGCCGGCTGTGCGTTCAGCCTTGTGTTTGGCTGACAGCTCTGGTAGTGCTTTCTGTCCTGCTGAATAGCCGTTCAATCAGTTTTTGGGCGGCACGCAGGAAAGCCTGCTTAGTCTTTGCAAAAAAAGAGGTGCGCTATGGCCGGTCTTCTGCTGGCTGTTATTTATCTTGCCTTCATCAGCCTGGGACTGCCTGATTCCCTCCTGGGAGCTGCCTGGCCTGCCATGTACCAGGATCTGGATGTTCCCATTTCCGGTGCCGGCATCGTGTCCATGATTATCGCCTCAGGCACCGTAACGTCGAGCCTTTTGAGCGACAGGCTGACCAGGGCCTTCGGGACAGGCGTTATTACGGCAGTGAGCGTGGGCATCACGGCTGCGGCCCTCTTTGGTTTTTCCATAAGCCACAGCTTTGTGGCTCTCTGTCTCTGGGCCGTGCCATACGGCCTTGGTGCCGGCGGCGTTGACGCAGCACTCAATAATTATGTGGCCATACACTATGCCAGCAGGCATATGAGCTGGCTGCACTGCATGTGGGGCATAGGCGTAACAACAGGCCCAATCATTATGGGGCACTGCCTTGCCTCAGGCTCTTCCTGGAACAGCGGCTACGGCATCATTTCCCTTCTGCAGGTAGGGCTGACAGCAATTCTTGTATGCAGCCTGCCATTGTGGCAGAAAAGGCCGGCAGAAAAGGAACAGCGGGCAGACGGGGGAAAAGACAGGCAGATCCTGCCATTGAGGGAACTTATCCGGCTGCCTGGCGTGCTTGAAGTCATGATCTGTTATTTCTGCTACTGTTCAGTAGAAAATTCCGCCATGCTGTGGGCAAGCTCGTATCTGCATCTTGAAAAGGGGGTTGCCCTGGAGACGGCTTCGGCCATGACCGGCATGTTCTGCCTTGGCATTGCCTTGGGCCGCGGCATCAACGGTTTTATCGCCATGAGGCTCAGCGATAAGCAGATGGTGCGCATGGGGCTCTGCATCCTTTCAGCAGGCGTCTTTGTGCTTTTCCTGCCTGCTGGCAGCGATGCTGCCGTGGCAGGATTTGTGCTGATAGGGCTGGGATGTGCTCCTGTCTATCCCTGCCTTATGCATGCAACACCGGCCCATTTCGGCATAGAACGATCCCAGGCTGTCATAGGCTTGCAGATGGCTGCGGCGCATCTGGGCGTATGTATTATGCCTCCGCTCTTTGGCGTCATTGCCAGGCATTTTTCAGTCAGCCTGCTGCCCTGGTATCTTTTCGGCCTCCTGGCCCTCATGATCTATATGAATGAAAGGCTCAACAAAAAGGTGAAAGAGAGAAATACAGGACGTGCAAAAAGCTTTTGAGGCACTTTCTGCATTCTTGCCCTCTTGCGCCTGACGGCTTACTATCAGCGCCCTGCGATATGCGAATAATACAATCATGGAGGCTTGGTAAGGCGTATGACAGAGCTGTTGCGCAATATACTTAAGACAATGCTTGAAAACGGCGGAGATGGCCTAGACGAAAAGACGGCCCTGGCCGTGGCTGAAAGTCCCTGGGAAGACAATATGGATATTCTGGCAGCAGGCCACTATGTCCGTTCCATGTACGGCCCCAGGGCGACAGGTACCTGTGCCATTACCAACGCCAAGTCCGGGCGCTGTCCGGAAAACTGTGCCTTCTGTGCGCAGTCAGCCCACTATGAGACAGGAGCGCCTGTGTACCCGCTGCAGGGAAAAGAAGCCTTGCTAGACCAGGCCAGGGAGATGGACAGGCACAATATAGGGCGCTTCGGCATCGTGACCAGCGGCACGACTGTTTCAGACAAAGATCTTGATACCTTGTGCGAGGCAGCGCTGAGCATCCGTTCCAACTGCCGTATAAAGCTCTGCGCCTCACTGGGGCTGTTAAACGAAGAAAAGGCACTGCGCTTAAAGCAGGCAGGCTTTGACCGCTACCACCATAACCTGGAAACGGCCCGCAGCCACTTTGACAAGATATGCACCACGCATGACTACGATGAAGACATCGCCACACTCCGTGTTGCCCGCAAGGCCGGCTTAAGCGTCTGTTCCTGCGGCATCTTCGGCCTTGGCGAGAGCTGGGCGCAGCGTGTGGAGCTCCTTGCTACAGTGCGGGCAGAACATGCAGACTGCGTGCCGGTCAATTTCCTCTGTCCTGTGCCTGGAACACCCATGGGCAAAAGGCAGCCCCTGGAAAGAAGGGAAGCCCTGCGCGTAGTGGCCCTTGCAAGGCTCATGCTCCCCCATGCCGACATCAATATCTGCGGAGGCCGCCTCTCCACCCTGGCCGAAGAGCAGTCCTTTGTCCTGGCCTCAGGTGCCAGCTGCATCATGACCGGAAACTACCTGACCACGCGCGGGCTGGGCTACGATGATGACGATGCCCTTTTGCAGGCTCTTGGCAGCGAGCGGAGGTAGGTGATGCAGGGCTATTTTGTGACCGGCACTGATACTGATGCCGGCAAGACAACTGTGACTGCTGCTCTGTCCGTACTGCTGGGAAGAGAGGGAGCTCGTCCGCTGGTGATTAAGCCTGTGCAGACAGGCTGCCTTAAGAAAGGGCAGTCCCTGCTGGTGCCGGATGTGGCCTGCGTGCAGTCCTTTGGCGGGGAAGCCTGTGCCCTTCACTGCTATGAGCCGCCCTGTTCCCCGCATCTGGCAGCAGATCTGGCCGGAGAAAAGCTGTGCTGCCAGGACCTTGCCTGTGAGGTGAGGGAAAAAGCCCTGGGCAGGACTGTGCTTGTGGAAGGCGCAGGCGGCCTCCATGTGCCCCTTAATGAATCTGAGGACATGCTGGATCTGATGCAGGCCTTAAGTCTCCCTGCTGTCCTTGTTGTTGCCAACAAACTGGGCTGTCTTAATCACGCAAGGCTCAGCCTTGAGGCCATGCAGGCAAGGGGACTCGCTGTTGCAGGCATGGTCCTGATACGCACCCTGCCGGATACGCATTATGACGCCGGATGCGGCGCAGAGGCAGTGCAGGCCGATGAAGAGCGCATACTTTCGGACAATGTCATAAGCCTTAAGCGCATGGGAGAAGCCTTGAGCGTGCCTTTGCTGGCAGACATTCCCTATCTTGGCGATCCTTTTGACAGGGAGGCGCTTCTCTTAAGCTTGCAGCCAGCAGCCTCCGTTTTGCAGGAAAAGCTGGATGCACAGTGCAGCCATGAAAAGGAAAGGGCAGAGGACCTCGCCTTTGACAGGGAGCATCTGTGGCATCCCTATACCTCGGCCTCTAAGCCTCTTCCTGTCTTTATGGTGCGCTCAGTCCATGACAACAAGCTTGTGCTTGATGACGGCAGGGAACTTATAGACGGCATGTCCTCATGGTGGTGTGCCGTGCACGGCTATGGCAATGACCGCTTAAAAAAGGCCATGCAGCGCCAGCTTGCCGTCATGAGCCATGTCATGTTCGGAGGCATTACCCACAGGCCGGCCATAGAGCTGGCCAGACGACTTATCCCCCTGGTTCCCGAAGGCCTTGACCATCTTTTTTACGCAGACTCAGGCTCTGTGTCCGTGGAAGTCGCCCTGAAGATGGCCGTGCAGTACCAGATCTCAAAGGGCCGTCCCCAAAGGCAGAAGTTTCTGACGCCCATGGGAGGCTACCACGGCGATACGCAGGGCGCCATGAGCGTGTGTGATCCTGTGACAGGCATGCATACGCTTTTTAACAGGCTTCTGCCTGACCACCTTTTTATGGAGCGTCCGTCCTGCCGCTTTGACAAGCCTTTTGATCCTGCATCCCTTGATGATGCCAGACGCTTTCTCAAGGCGTATGGCGATGAGATTGCCGCAATTATCCTTGAGCCTGTTGTCCAGGGGGCCGGAGGCATGTGGTTCTATCATCCGGACTATCTCAAGGGTCTCTATGCTCTCTGCAAGGAAAGGGATATCCTGCTCATTGCCGATGAAATTGCCACGGGCTTTGGCAGGACGGGCAAACTTTTTGCTTGTGAATGGGCCGGCATAACCCCCGACATCTGCTGTCTTGGCAAGGCCCTGACAGGCGGGATGATGACAGGTGCCGTGACCATGTGCACCACAAATGTGGCCCAGGGCATAGGAGCGGCAGACGAGGAGCACGGCGGAGGCATCCTCATGCACGGTCCCACCTTCATGGCCAATCCCCTCTTTTGTGCGGCAGCGCTGGCCAGCATTGACGAGCTTTTGGCATCTCCCTGGCAGGAGCGTGTTTTGCAGATTGAAGCGAGGCTCAAAGAGGGACTGTCCTCGCTACGTTCGCACACGTCAGTGCGTGATGTCAGGGTGCTTGGCGCCATAGGCGTCGTGGAAACGGCCGAGCCGGTCAATATGCGTACCTTGCAGGCCTTTTTTGTGGAGCACGGCGTGTGGATCCGTCCCTTCAATCATCTGATCTACCTTATGCCGCCCTTTGTGACTCCATTGCAGGACATAGACAGATTGTGTGTGGCAGTCCGCAGTGCAGTGCAGGAAGGCTGCATATAACAAGGCAGTAAAGGCTGGCTGTCCTAAAAAAATAAGCAGTGTCTGTCCG
>JAUMVQ010000085.1:0-6761 GCA_030530085.1 Desulfovibrionaceae bacterium
GCCGGGTAGCAGGCGTCATTGTTGACGTATTTGAGGCCTGTTTCGATATCATGGGCAGAAACAGTAGGCAGGACATGGAAATTATAGCCTGCGCCCCTCAGCACTGACTCAACAACGTTAAAATGTATGGGCGACATCTGCGGCGCTATGATGTCGTAGGTTTTCTTCATTTCCTTTGTAAAGACAGGAGGATGAAGAAGATAGTCCAGATCGTCCCTGGCAGGCTGCTTCATCCGCCGTTCCTTCTGATCTTCCAGGGTAGCAAGAAGCGATCTGATGCGGATGCGGGCGGCACCTAAGGACTGTCCCTCGTCTATCTTGATGAGCGTATGCATCTTGCCGGCATTGCGCAGTATTTCGCTGACCTGGTCAGAGGTGACGGCATCAATGCCGCAGCCAAAGGACGTGAGCTGCACAAGCTCAAGCTCGTCATGGGCGGCAACTACCTTGGCTGCCCTGTACAGCCTGGCAGGGAAGGTCCACTGATCGACGATGCGCATGGGGATCTTGTCTTCCTGCTCATTATAGAGCCCTGCAATGCTGTCCTCAGACAAGACTGTGGCCCCGAGGGAGGTGATAAGACCTGGGATGCCATGATGCACCAGAGGATCCACATGGTAGGGACGCCCGCACAGGACAATGCCTGTCTCTCCGTTTGCTTTCAGCTCGCTGACAAGACGCTGTCCTTCTTCCTGCAGATCCCTGCGGTATTTTTCCTGCTCACGGAAGGCCTTCTGCACTGCCTTGCGCACCGTCCATTTGGAAATGCCAAATTCAGCGGCAATAACCCTGGTGAGAGATGAGGCGTCCTCAGGATTGAGGTAGGGGGTATGCAGTACGCTTGTGCCCTGCTCAAGCTCTTCTGTGTTGAGGCGTATTACCTCAGGATAGCCGCAGACAACGGGACAGCTGTAGCAGTCAAATGCATGCAGGCTTTCCTTGCGCTCGCGGGGAATGCAGGGATAAAAAATGTGGGGAATTTTTTTCTGTATAAGCCAGTTCACATGCCCGTGTGCCAGCTTGGCAGGGAAGCAGACTGTCTGTGAGGGCATGGAAGATATGCCCAGATTGTAAATATCCTTGGTAGAGGCAGGGGAAAGCTCGACCCTGAAGCCAAGAGCGGTAAAGAGCGTAAACCAGAATGGATAGCGCTCATACATGTTGAGCACTCTTGGTATGCCTATGCTGCCTCTTTGGGCATCCTGTGCTTCCAGGGGCGTATACGAGAAGAGGCGCTTTTCCTTCCATTCATAGATGGACGGCTTTTGCGGTCCCTTTTTTTTGCTGTTTGCATCGAGGATGCGGTCGCAGCGGTTGCCGGAGAAGAGCCTCTGTCCGTTGGAAAATTTGTTGATGGTCAGATGGCAGCAGTTGCCGCATCCCTTGCAGAGCACCTGCTTTGTCTGGATGGTCAGGTTGCGCAGATCGTTTGCAGTCAGCGTGCAGGCAGGCAGGGTATCCTGATGCTTTAAGCACATGAGCGCTATGCCGTAGGCACCCATATGGCCTGCCAGGCTGGGACGGGTCACTTCACGCCCCAGCATGTTTTCCATGATGCGCAAAAGGGCGTCGTTGAGAAAGGATCCGCCCTGTACCAGGACGTGTTCGCCCAGTTCCTCTGGGGAACGCAGGCGCAGCACCTTGTAGAGAGCATTGCGGATAACTGAATAGCAGAGGCCTGCCGCAATATCGGCCACTCCTGCGCCTTCCTTCTGGGCCTGCTTCACCTTGGAATTCATGAAGACTGTGCAGCGGGAACCCAGATCAACCGGCTTTTCGGCAAAGAGTGCTGCCTCCACAAAGGCAGGCATGCTCATGCCAAGGCTTGTGGCAAAGGTCTGCAAAAAGGCGCCGCATCCTGAGGAGCAGGCCTCATTCAGGCGCACATCGACAACAGCCCCGTCACTCACTTCAAGGCATTTCATATCCTGGCCGCCGATATCGATAATATAGGTGGTATCAGGCCTGACAAAGCAGGCAGCCTTGAGATGGGCCACGGTTTCCACTTCCATGAGCTGGCCGCCAAGCGCCGTTTTGGCAAGCAGGCCGCCATAGCCCGTTGTTCCTATAGCTTTTAGGCGGGCTTTTGCTGGAATGCGGTCGAGCAGGGTGATGAGAAAGGGGATGAGCGCTTTCAGGGGATCGCCGTCGTTTCTGTTATACGACTGCTCAAGAACAGCGCCTTTCTCGTCAATAAGAACGCTTTTGACAGTAGTAGAGCCCAGATCTATGCCCAGAAAAAGATTGCCTTCGGCGTCTTCAAGACGCCCCTGGCGGATGGCATCCTTTTCATGCCTGGCCCGGAAAGCGGCATAATCTGCCTGGCTTGTAAAAAGGGGCGGCAGGGAACTGGTTATTTCAGAGGCATCACTCTGTGTTTTTGCCTTGTTGAGCAGGTCTGCAAGAGCGACAGGCTCAGTTTTGTCCACGGAGGCGCTGAAGGCAGCACCACGTGCCACCATGAACTGGCTGTCTTCAAACTGTATGGTCTGTTCCTCTGTGAGCTTCAGTGTTGCCACAAAGCGCTTGACCAGTTCCGGCAGAAAGTGCAGGGGACCGCCAAGAAAGGCCACGTTGCCGCGTATAGGCTGGCCACAGGCAAGGCCGCTTATGGTCTGTTCCACGACAGCCTGCAGCACGGAAATGGCAAGATCCTCCCTGGAGACGCCTTCATTGAGGAGCGATACAAGGTCTGTCTTGGCAAAAACGCCGCAGCGCGAGGCGATGGGGTGTATGCTTTTTGCTTTTGAGGCGAGCGTATTAAGCCCCAGTGTGTCCGTGTCCAGCAGTGTCGCCATCTGGTCGATAAAGGCACCGGTTCCGCCGGCGCAGGCCTCGTTCATGCGCAAATCGACAGAGCGGCCGAAATAGAGAATTTTTGCGTCTTCGCCGCCAAGCTCAATGGCCACGTCAGTCTGCGGGGCCAGCCTGGTAATAATGCGGGAAGAAGCGATGACTTCCTGCACAAAGAAGAGATCAAGCGACTTGGCAAGATTAAGGGCTCCGGACCCTGTGACTGCGCCGTGAATGACGGCATCAGGATACTGTGCGTACAATTCTTCAAGTATGGACGCCAATGTCTGTCGTGATGCCGCACCATGCCTCTGATACTTTTTAAAGAGAATATGACCGTCTTCAGAGGTTAAAACCACTTTGACAGTGATTGAACCAAGGTCAATTCCAAGAAAAAGAGGTGCGGACATATATACCTGCCTGATGCGCAAAGAGGCGCAGAGTTTTCTGGTTGCGGACAGCCTTGCCTTGCTTGTGACTGCCTGCCTTGCGGAAAGGTGGGCCTGTGCCTGGCAGATTATGCCAGAGACAAGGCTCTTTTCCTTCTTATGCAGGGGGCAGCCTTTTCCCTGAAAGCTTCTTTGGGTGATTCGCCGTGACGATGCGGCAAGCCCCGGAGTCCCTTTCAGTCATGCCATATATAAAGGAAAACTTACCTAAACTCAAACTGTCAAAGGGCATATATGGAACTCTTTATGCAAGGTCCCTGTGGCTCACTGTACATGCACTAATGCCGTGAAGCTTTTCTGCCCTGTACTGACTATGAACAGTGTACCTCTCATTGGAATAAAAACAAGCTGATACAGGATATTTTGCACAGTAAAAACGTTTTTTCCCTTCAGGCCGGACATTTTGCCACATTTTGCGCTCTTAGCAGAAAAAGTGTATACATAAGACAGTTATTTTCCTCTTTGCGTGGCAATTGTGAAAGGAGGGCACTGGTGTCAAAGTTGAAGGAAAAGATTCTGGTAAGCGCCAAGCAGCTTTTTCAGGAAAAAGGCTATGAGCAGGTTTCCCTGCGCGCCATAGCAGAACATGCCGGCACTACCATAGGCAACCTGACCTATCACTATCCGCAAAAAGAGTCTCTTCTTGTCGCCATGCAGCTTTCCACGCAGGGAGAGGCCCTGACGCATTTTGGGAAAATGCCTGAGTCCGCAGAAGGGATATTGCATGAGATAGTGCTGATGTGCTGCCTTACAGAAGAGATCTGCACGCGCTCGTCCTTTTATTTTTGCAATATATTGCAGCTCTGCCGGGATATTCCGACCTTGAAGCAGCAGGTGGAAGAGACCAGGGAGATTGTCTACAAAATACATCTTGAGCGCTTTCTTGCGCTCAGGGACAAGGGGCTTTTCCGCTCTGATGTCGCTCCTGGTGCCTATGAGAGCCTTTCCTGCTCCTTTCTGCTTGTCGTTTCCAGCTGGCTCAACCTAAAAAAGCTTTTTACGGATACGGCATCCCAGTTTTCCATCAGGCAGGTACTGCTGGACAACATTTACTCATACCTGACTGAGGATGGGCGCAAAGCCTATGAGCGCATACTGGCTGAAAAAGACGTGCTGCAGCGCGAAATAGCAGAGCATCTGCAAAAGAACCTGTTGTAGCCGCAAGGAAGGCAGGCCGCCATAAAGGCATAAAGGCAGTCTGCCTTGTCTGTTTTGCCAAATTGTCCGAAGATAAAAAAAGCAGGGCCACTGTTCAGAAGAACAATGGCCCTGTTTTATATTGTACTTGTTCTACAGCTTAGCTGTACGGCGTTGCGTAGAACTGGTAAGCGACGATGAGCTGAGCCTTCCAGGCCTCGCGCTTGTCGAAGCTGTCGTTCCGACCAGTGTTGGCATGCTTCCAGGTGTCGTTGTCGATGAAGTTGACCATGTAGCCCAGTTCAAAGTTGATGTCGAAGTTCTCGTACATCTTGTAGTTGTTGACCAGGTTGAATTCCAGGATGCTGTCGGTCTTGGTCAGGTACAGTTCGGGCACAGTCTGTCCGTACTTGTTATTACCCAGGAAGCCGATAGATTCGTCAAAGTACTTGACCGCGCTGGGGTCGTTGGTGCCGCCCCAGTAAGCCACGCGGAAGGTGTGGGTCAGGTTTTCAAGGAAGCTCATGTCCTTGACTTGGAGGCCGACGCCCCAGGTGCCGGCGTAGGAGAGCTCGCGGTCGTACAGGGCATCGGAAGAAGACCAGCCCAAGTTTCCATCACCCATGAAGGAGGTGAAGTTGCCGCAGGCAGACACGCTGGGCATACGCTCGGAACCGTTGGTCGGGTCGCCGTCGTCACCGGAGGCATACCAGCCGAAGATGCCAGGGGTACCCCAATCCATCTTGTATTCAACCAGAGCCTTCAGCAGGAAGCCTTCGCTTCTCAGCTCGCCACGGCGGACTGTACCATCGGACTTGTAGGCATCGTAGTTGCCCATGTTTTCAACATAGCCGTAGTTGAAGTCAAATTCGATGTTCAGCGGATCAGCTGCGGTGATGTGGGCAGCCAGGCCGCCCCAGAAGGCGCTACCATAGGCCTTTGTCAGATGCAGGTTATTAACGTAGGCAGGATTAGCGAGGGCGAAGAGGCTGTCGGGGCCATTATACTTACGATCACTGTCTTTAGCCAGCAGGGCGTTCTTGCCGATCATGCCGTACATGATCCAGGGGGTCACCTTGAAGCCGTCAAAGCTCATGGGCACGGACAGGGCAATCAGGTCAACGTTGTCCAGGTAGTTTTGATGCTTGACAGTTTCGTTGCTACCATAGTTGTCGTTGTAGGGACGGCCCCACATAAGAGTGGCAGACACATTCTCGTTGAACTCGTAGCTGGCCACTACGGCAGCCATATCGTCATCCAGCACAGCGGAGCCACCGGCAGCGTTGGGCAGGAGGATGGGCTGGATGCCCATGCGGACCTTGAGGGCGGTATCCGGAATGGCCCAGTCAAGGTAGGCGTGCTTCACTTCGATGCAGGTGTCGTCAGCACCCAGGGCGCCGCTGTGACCAGACTGGCCCCAAGTGGTGTCGCCGATTTCAAACTGCACTGTGCCGGACAGGTTTTCGCTGGCAACAGCTTCCAACTTCAGACGCAGGCGCTGGGCAGCGGTGAACTTGTCGTTGCTGTTGAGCTTGCTTTTGTTGCCACGCTCGCCATACTTGCTAACCAGGTTGCCGTCACCGGCGGAGAAGCCCATCAACCACTGGCCGGAAGCCTTGAAGTCAATAGCCTGAGCTGCGGTGGTAGCAGAGAAAACGAGACCGGCAGCCAGGAGAAGAGTAACTAAACGTTTCATTTCTTTCCCTCAAATAATGTGCCAGGCAGAATGTGCCCGGACCGAAATTGTCATAATTTATTAAGAGGCTTAAACACGCCATCAAAATTACTCGGCCTTCAGGCTTCGTTCTTATGACGAACATGTTCTACAATAGCTCTTCGGCCGATGTCAAATTTTTTTTACCCGTCACAGGGAGAAAAAGTCATATTTTTTGAAAAAAAGGCTGCAGGACTGCCTGTACTATGCCTGTTTTTGCCTCACAGAGGCGCCAGTAAAGCGGGCTTAAGCCTGATAAGCCCCTTTTTTTGAGACGTATGCCTGTACCTGTCTTTTGTCCGTCGGTACAAAAAATTTACCTTTGCCATGGATGGCCTGCCAGCGGCATTTTCGCAAAAGGAAAGCGCCATGCATTTGCTGGAAGCCTGCATGGCGCCTGGAAAAAATATGTCTGAAGCGGCCTGTCCTTGTACGTGCTATCCCTCAGCCACAAGTGATGTGCCGTTCATCTCGCCAGGAACAGTGAGTCCCCATAATGAAAGGATGGTGACAGCGACATCGCCCAGCTTGCCGTCCCTTAGGACTGCATTTTTGTTTGCCTCGTCCATCAGGATAAAGGGGACGGGGTTGGTGGTATGGGCTGTATGGGGCTTTCCATGCTCATCCAGCATCTTTTCACAGTTGCCGTGGTCGGCAATGACAATCAT
>JAUMVQ010000085.1:6771-8195 GCA_030530085.1 Desulfovibrionaceae bacterium
GCTGCTTTACAGCCTCTGCCATGCGCCCGACGCAGGCATCAACTGTCTCGCAGGCAGTGACTGCTGCCGGAATGATGCCGGTGTGACCGACCATGTCACCGTTGGCAAGGTTGCAGACAACAAGATCGTATTTGTTGCTGTTCCAGGCCTCAACAAATTTGTCTGTTACCGTAGTGGCACTCATGGCCGGAGCCAGATCATAGGTGGCAACAGAGCGGGGCGAGGGCACAAGGATGCGGTCTTCATTGGGGAAGGGTGTCTCGACGCCTCCGTTGAAGAAGTAGGTGACGTGGGCGTATTTTTCTGTTTCAGCAAGCCTCAGCTGGTGCAGTCCTGCCTTGGAGACGACCTCGCCCAGGACATTGGGAATATCCTGATCCGGGAAGGCAACGGGAATGGTGAGGGCTGCATCGTAGCTTGTCATGGAGGCTGCCATGCACAGTGCAGGCAGACTTCCCCTGTCAAAGGCGTCAAAGTCTTGCAGGGTAAGAGCCGAGACAATTTCGCGCATGCGGTCGGCGCGGAAATTGAAGAAGAAGACGCCGTCGCCGTCCCTCATGCCGGGATCTTCATCGCAGACCCAGACCGGCCTGACAAATTCATCGAGAACGCCGGCATCGTAGGAGGCCTGCAATGCTTCCTGCGCAGAACTGCCTTTGGGACCTTCTCCGTGTACTAACAGCTTAAAGGCTTCCTCCACCCTGTCCCAGCGCTTGTCACGGTCCATGGCGTAAAAACGTCCGTACAGCGCGGCAATCTTCTGGTCAGGAAGTTTCTGCAGGGCGCTTTCAAGCTGGCGGACATAGCCCATGCCGCTGTCAGGCGGGGTGTCCCTGCCGTCAAGGAGGCAGTGTACGCGTACCGGGACTTGAGCTTCGGCTGCCATGCGGCAGAGGGCCAGAAGGTGATCGATATGGCTGTGCACGCCGCCGTCAGAGAGAAGGCCTGCAAGGTGCAGCCTTCCTCCTGACTCTTGTACCCTGCCTAAGATGTCTGTCAGGACGGCATTCTTTTGGAAGGATCCGTCTTCAATGGCCACATCAATGCGTGTCATGTCCTGATAGACAGTGCGGCCTGCCCCTATGTTGAGATGGCCGACCTCTGAATTGCCCATATAGCCCTCAGGCAGGCCCACAGCCCGCCCTGAGGCGGTCAGTTTTGCATGGGGGCATGATGCCAGAAGCCTGTCCATATTGGGGGTATTTGCCAAAGATATGGCATTGCCCTTTCCGTCAGGAGCAATTCCCCATCCGTCCAGGATGAGAAGCAGGGTAGGTGTGACGTTCATCAGCTATTCCCCCATGTCCTCCGCGACCCGTTCAGCCATGGCCTGCAGGCCCTGCTTTCCGGCCGGATGTGACCAGAGGGTCTCAAGGCTGTATTCCTTGCGGGTGTCTTCCTGGAAAATATGGACAACAAAGTCA
>JAUMVQ010000086.1 GCA_030530085.1 Desulfovibrionaceae bacterium
CGTGCATGCTGCCTGTTAAATTCTTACGTAATTGGCTTTCCAGTTTTTTAGCAATCGTTACATTGGAAGCGCCATAGGCAACATTCCCAAAGCAAAACACAGCCAGAAACACAGTACACAACAGCCTTTTCAACATAAAGCCTCCCGAAAAGCACACAAATTGACCTCGCAAACAGAGTGACACCTACTTTCTATATGATGCTTATTCACTCATACGGTCAAACCTAGGCATTATGTCTTCTTTTGGCATAGTCTTGAACTGGTACTTGCCCCTGACGTTTAAAACAAACTGCCCGTCATAAGGCTGTACACCATGCCCAAATTCAGTTGGCAGCACCATTACCAGCATCCCATCGTGACACCAGCCTTTGTCTTTCAGTATATCCGCAGCAGTTACTGCCATGTGCCTGGCCATTCTCTTTACTGCTTCATCTGGCACGTATGACGAAAATTCAAGGGATATACCGCACATTTCCCTGTTATAGCCTGCCACGTGAATAACGATCTTCCGGGGTATAGAAACTCCGGCCTGCCTGCATTCCTGACGGACAGTTTCGTGCACCCAGCCGGTTAATTCCTTGCGTAATGAGTTTTCCAGGTATTTGGCAATCGTTTCGTCAGAAGCAGCATAGGCAGCGTTCCCAAGGCAAAACACAGCCAGAAACACAATACAAAACAGTCTTTTCAGCATAAAGCCTCCTCAAAATAGAATAACCAGGCATTCTATTTAAATTATTTTACATAACAAATTGATACGTAAATACGCATGTTGTTTAAGCAGGATATATGGGGGTCTGATTTTCTCCCTTTTTTACCGGATTATTGTCTTTGTCAAGATAGTATTTTGCTATGTATGCCCTGCCCCTGGCATCAAGCCTTTTATCCTCTTATTGCGGCTGTCATGGCCTGTTCCGTAACTATCCCTGATACTTGCCATTGTTGCTATTTGAGCCTGAATGGCGTAATGAGCCTTAGGTCTGAGACAGGTTCTGCCTGTCACACCAGCACAAGGCATAAAGCCTCTTGCCTGCTGTATAGTGAACTGTCTGTCCCGTTAGTCGGAGGAATACTTACAATGGATTACGCTGCAGAATCCTTGGCATTGCATAAAAAGCTCAAGGGCAAAATTGAAATTACACCCCGTGCCGCTGTGGACAGCAAGGAAGCCCTTTCTCTGGCCTACACACCTGGTGTTGCCACACCCTGCCTGGAAATCCAGAAAGACATTAACAAAAGCTATGAGCTGACACGCCGCTGGAACACTGTCGCCGTTGTCACGGACGGCACTGCAGTCCTCGGCCTTGGAGACATCGGCCCTGAAGCCGGCATGCCCGTCATGGAAGGCAAGTGCGTCCTCTTCAAGGCCTTTGGCGGCGTTGACGCAATCCCCTTGTGCGTGCGCAGCAAGGATGTTGACGAAATCGTCAATACCATCGCCCTGCTCGCCGGCTCCTTTGGCGGGGTCAACCTGGAAGACATTGCAGCCCCCCGCTGCTTTGAGATTGAGAAGAAGCTAAAGGAACGCTGCGACATTCCCATCTTCCACGATGATCAGCACGGCACTGCCGTCATCACGCTGGCCGGCGTGCTCAACGCCCTGAAACTCGTAGGCAAGCGCATCGAGGATGTGAAGATTGTGACATCCGGTGCCGGTGCCGCAGGCATCGCCATTATCCGCCTGCTCATGAGCATGGGCCTCAAAAACGTCATCATGACTGACCGCAAGGGCGCCATTTACGCAGGCCGTGACGGCTTAAATCCCATCAAGGAAGAAATTGCCGCCATCACCAACCAGAACAAGGAAAAAGGTTCCCTGGCAGAAGTTTTGCGCGGCGCAGACGTCTTTATCGGCGTGTCTGCCGCAGGCCTTCTGACCAAGGACATGGTTGCCACCATGAACAAGGATGCCATCATCTTTGCCTGCGCCAACCCTGTTCCGGAAATCTACCCTGACGAAGCCAAGGCCGGCGGCGCTGCCGTCGTCTCCACTGGTCGCAGCGACTACCCCAACCAGGTAAACAACGTCCTGGCCTTCCCCGGCATCTTCAGGGGTGCTCTGGACGTGCGTGCCTCCGACATCAACGACGAGATGAAAATCGCCGCAGCCCATGCCCTGGCCAATCTTGTGAGCGACTCCGAGCTCAATGCCGACTACATCCTGCCTGCCGCCTTTGATCCCAGGGTCACGGAAGCCGTGGCCAAGGCCGTGGCAGATGCCGCCCGTGCCAGCGGTGTTGCCCGCATCTAACTGATACATCCGATAGAAAGTGCCTGGGGATTCATGCCTTGTATGAAGCTTAAGGCACTTTCTCTTCTTTTTCCGCCTGAAAGCAAAAGCAGCATGCCCCGGCCCGGGCCTTTTCCCATAAGAACATACTGAGGCCGTACATTTTCCATGGCCCGGGGCATTGCAGCAATGGAGGAAGAACATGGGTTTTCTCAACGCATCGTGCAGCTTTACCCGCTTCTCCCTGGTAGATCCCGTTCCCAATGAGCTGTGGTCCCAGATTCCGGACCTGCTCAAAAAGGCTGCCATTATAGACATAGACGAGCTCCCTGAGATGCAGTCCAAAGGCTGGGTCTGCTTTGACGACTACCTGGACACAGAGTGGGTGACTGCGCCGCCGCACAAGGGCACCTACCTTTGCTTTTCCATGCGCGTGGACACCAGGCGCATTCCTGCAGGCGTCATCAAGAAGCACCTGACCATTGCCATGCAAAAGGAAAAGCTGGCCAACCTTGCCCAGGGCAAGAAGTATATTTCCAAGGAACGCAAGAAGGAAATCAAGGAACAGGTGACGCTGCGCCTCCGCCAGCGCTTTCTGCCTGTCCCTGCCGAGTTCAACGTCATCTGGAACACGGTCAGCAACGAAATCTGGCTTGCCTCCACGCAGAACTCTGTCATTGAAATGTTTATGCAGCTCTTCATGGACACCTTTAACCTGCATATACAGCAGCTCACCCCCTCAGCCCTGGCCGTCTCCCTGCTTGGAGACGACAAGATGGACGCCATCTCCCTTATCCAGCCGACTGACTTCAATTAACGAAAGATACAAGGTGCCATATGAGTTCTGATCCCAATACCCCTGACAACATCCTCGGACAGGAATTTCTGACCTGGCTCTGGTATCGTAGCGATACCTCTCCCGAAGCCTTTACAACAAAAAATGGCGACGGCTTTGCAGTCTCCCTTGAGCAGCGCATGACTGTGGAAGGCGGCATGGGAGAAACCCATGAGAGCGCCGCAGTCACCGGGGCCACCTCGCCTTTGCGCGAGGCAAAGGTCGGCCTGGCCACTGGCAAGAAGGTGACCCGCTGCCTTTTACAGCTGAGCAAGGACGAGCTCGACTTCAGCGTTGTCCTCAAGGCAGAGGATTTCAGCCTCAATTCGCTCAAGACGCCCAAGGTTGAGCAGGACAGCGAGGATGACGAGCCCGATGCCCTCACCCTTGAAAAGATTGCCCTCCTTGAAATGGCCACGGACATGATGGACGGAATGTACAGCACATTCTTAAAAATCCGTCTGGACGATGCCGCCTGGCAGCAGGAAACAGCAGCCATCAGGGCCTGGACAAAGGCCGAATAGTCTCACGCAAACTTTCTCTTTCTCCTAAAGGTCAAACATGCCCGAACCGTCTGCCCAAAGCCCCAAAAAAAACTATTTTCTCTCAGGACGCTTCCTGCGCAAGGCACTGTGGATGCTCCTGGTTTTCTGGGGCATTACCATTATCAGCTTTGTTGTCATCCATCTGGCTCCGGGTTCGCCTACAGACATGGAAACGACGCTGAACCCGCTGGCAGGCGAAGCTGCAAGAAAGCGCCTTGAGGAAATCTACGGACTGAACCAGCCGCTCTGGAAGCAGTACCTGGACTGGGTATGGCATCTTGTGCGCCTTGATTTCGGGGTCTCCATGTCTGCTGATGCCAGGCCAGTCATGGACAAGATTCTGGAAAGGCTCCCGCTGACCATAGGCATGAACGTGGCCTCGCTCGTGCTGACGCTTCTCATCGCCATTCCCTGCGGCGTCTACTCAGCCGTGCACAGGGGCGGTATCGGGGACAGGCTGCTGACCATACTGGTCTTTATCGGCTTTGCCATGCCTTCCTTCTGGCTGGCGCTGATCCTGATGATGATTTTCGGCATTGACTTAGGCTGGCTTCCCATGTCGGGCCTGACATCCTTAGGCTTTGAGGGCATGACAACCTGGCAGAAAATATGCGACGTGACATCGCACCTGATCCTGCCGGTAGCTGTCTATACCTTTGGAAGCCTTGCAGGCATGTCGCGCTACATGCGGGCCTGCATGCTTGACGTATTAGAACAGGACTACATGCTGACAGCAAAGGCCAAGGGCCTTTCAGGCGCATGCGTTATCTGGAAGCACGGCCTGCGCAATGCCCTTCTGCCGCTGATAACGCTCTTGGGCCTTTCAGTGCCGGGCCTTATAGGCGGATCCGTCATTATAGAAAGCATCTTTGCGCTGCCAGGCTTGGGCCAGCTCTTCTATGCCGCAGTCATGGCCAGGGACTATCCCCTCATTATGGGCAACCTGGTCTTGGGAGCCGTGCTGACGCTTGCAGGCAACGTGCTTGCAGACATGTGCTACAGCTATGCTGATCCGCGCATCAGGACAGCAGGGTCAAGGTAAGGAGGCAGGCATGACATTCTACAGGCTGCATCACCTGCTTTCACGCAACTTCATGCTCATCCTAGGGCTTGTCCTTGTTTGCGGCATGTCCTTCTGTGCCCTGTTTGCTCCGTTCCTGGCCCCCTATGATCCCAACGAGCTGCACCTGAACAGCATCTTTATGCCGCCCTGCGATGCCTTCCCCTTGGGAACGGACCGCTTAGGGCGCGATGTTCTGTCAAGGCTCCTCTATGGAGGCCGGGTCTCCTTGTGGGTAGGCTTTGTGGCTGTGGGCATCAGCATCAGCATTGGCGCCTTTTTAGGTCTTGTCAGCGGCTATTTCAGGGGCCTTTGCGACGAGCTCATCATGCGCTTTGTGGATGTCATGCTCTGCTTCCCGTCCTTTTTCCTTATCCTGGCAGTGGTGGCCTTTCTTGAGCCCAACCTCACCAACATCATGGTTGTCATAGGCCTCACCAGCTGGATGGGCGTGGCAAGGCTGGTCAGGGCAGAGACCATGACCTTAAGGGAGCGGGAGTTCATCTCGGCAGCAAGGCTTTCAGGCGTGTCCACAGCCAGGGTGCTTTTCAGGCATATACTGCCCAATGCCATGGCCCCGGTGACAGTCACTGCCATCTTAGGCATAGGCGGCGCCATCCTGACAGAATCGGGCTTAAGCTTCCTTGGCCTTGGCGTAACGCCGCCACAGGCAAGCTGGGGCAACATGCTCATGGAAGGCAAGGCAGTCATCGAGATTGCTCCCTGGATGTCGCTCTTTCCGGGAATGGCCATACTGCTGACAGTCCTGGGCTACAACCTTCTGGGCGAATCCCTGCGCGACCTCTTTGACCCGAGAATCAACAAGTAGCAGGCCAAAAAAGACAGCAGATACATCAGCGCAACTTCAGGTAACAGACCATGCTTGAGTATGTACGTATTCAGAACCTTGCCCTTATAGAAGATGCCGAACTGGAATTTGCCGACGGGATCAATGTGCTCACAGGCGAGACGGGTGCTGGCAAGAGCTTTATTCTCAAGGCGCTGGGCTTTCTTCTGGGCGACAAGCTGAAAGCGGACATGGTGCGTCCCGGGGCTGACAGGGCCCATGTAGAGGCCATCTTCAGGCTTGACGATGAAGCAGTACAAGGCGCAGATGACTCTTCCGATGCCTTTGACGGTGCAGATGAAAAGGAGCTTATCCTGCGCAGGGATCTTTTGGCATCAGGCAGAAGCAGGCTCTCTGTCAACGGCGCCATGAAGCCACAGGAATACGTGCGCGAGCTGAGGGACAGGCTTTTGTCCTATACAAGCCAGCACGGGCAGCAGAAGCTTTTGCAGCCGGCCTATCAGGAAGCGCTGATGGAAGGCATAGTGGCGGACAGCGCAGGGACTGCCAAGGAGCTCTTTGCCAAAAAGGCTGAACTCCTAAAGGCATTAGAAGAAAATAAGGCCGAAAGAGAGGCCATTGAAGCCAGGAAGGAACGCCTGACCGAGGTCAGGGACCTGCTGGAGATGCAGCAGGCAGAAATAGAAAAGGTGCGCCCCCTTCCCAACGAGGACGTGGAGCTTGAAGAGCTGAGAATGAAGGCCCGCCGCCAGGAAGAGGCCGGAAAGGTCTATGATGCGGCCCTGAACATGCTCTATGGTTCAGGCGATGGATCCGGGCTGCTGGATCAGCTTTCCAGGTTCAGGGGCATACTGGAAGAGCTGGCAGACAACGATGAAAGAATCAAAACTTCCCTTGCAAGCTGCACTGCCCTCATTGAGGACATGCAGCAGACAGGGAGCCTTTTGCGCAGGCCGCCTGAGATTTGCGACCTGCCAGAGGACATAGAGCAGGTAGAGGCCAGATTGTACGAGCTCTCCAAGCTCAAGCGCACCCTGCGCCGCGATCTGCCGCAGATTTTGTCGCTCAAGGAGGAAATTGAGGAAAAGATCTCCTTCCTTGACATCTGCGAGCTGGATATCAAGAACCTGCGCAGGCAGGAGGACGCACTGGTTGAGCAGCTGAGGCAGACTGTTGCCAAACTTGTTCCCCTGCGCAGAAAGGCCTGCACGGACTTTGCCCATGCCCTGGAACAGGAACTGCAGGGGCTTGGCTTTAACGAGGCGGCAAGAGTCCTGCCTGATTTCAGGAGCAGGACATTGTGGCGCGATGTCAGTGACGAGGCCGTGCGCATATTGTGGGCTCCAAACCCCGGGCAGCTGCCGCAGCCTCTTGACCGCATTGCCTCAGGCGGCGAGCTCTCGCGCTTTCTGCTGGCACTGGCCGGCGTGACGCCGTCAAAATACAAGCCTACCTTTATCTTTGACGAAGTCGATGCCGGTGTCGGCGGCGTTACCCTGAATACGCTGGCAGACCGCCTGGAAAAGATGGCAAAAAGCCACCAGCTCCTGCTTGTGACCCACTGGCCCCAGATAGCGGCAAGGGCTTCCAGGCACTTCCAGATTGCCAAGACAGTTCACGACGGCAAAACGTATACAACCTGCAAACCGCTGCAGGGCAATGACATCCACGATGAGCTCGTGCGCATGGGCGGAGGCGGTGCCAGGGGCGAAGCCCTGGCCTCTGCATTGCAGGAAGAAATTGCCCTCAAAAAAGGGCAGTGATTGAAAATAAGACAGTTTATGCCTGTCCCGATGGCAGAACAGCATATTTTTTGAACAGGGATCCTGAGCCCATGATCCCCTGGTCTGGTGCTGCAGCTGGACGAAACTGGAAAAAGATGCGCACGGGAAAGCCTGCCCTGACAAAATAAAAGTTGGCTTCATCAGCCATTGAAGCGGTCAAAAGAAGAAAGACAAACTATTTTTGAAAAAATTCCTGACTGGGATGCTATGTTTTGGCATGGCTTGTGCAATGTACAAAGCGACAAGGGAACGCCGACAGCATCCACGGTATCTGAACTATTCGTTCCACCCTCTGCAGTCCCCCGCAACGCACAGGATGGAAACAGGATGAACAGAATATGCCGTCACGGACAAATGTCTTATGCCTTCCGTTGCCGCTACAGCCTCATACTTTTCGTTCCTTATCCTCATTCCTTATCTTTTCTCCCCCATCTATCCCGGAGGGCCCTTTTATCAAAGAATAAAGGAATACAATGCCATCAGCAGCACAGCCTGCCTAAAGTGCATGCCACTAACTTCAAAAACATATACCACGGTGTCAGCAAGACACCAGGAGAACATCATGAAAAAAATGACCTTTGTGCCGGTTCTGGCAGCCTCCCTCATCCTGGGCGGAATGGCCACACAGGCCTTTGCAACACCAGAAGCCCAGACCAAGCCCTATGACAATGCCAAGGACAGGGTCGTCGGCGGCGACAAGAAGGTCGATGACTTTGCCAAGGTGAAGGCCATCGTCGATCCCTACAAAAAGCCCATGCAGGAACTCAAAAACAAGGAATTTGTCCTGAAGACAGAGCTGGAAGTCCTGCAGAACCGCGGCGATGACAAGAATGCCCTCAAAAAGGCCGAAGAGCTTGTCAAAGTCAGGGATCAGAAACGCAACATGATGAAAACCATGCGCGCCGAACTGGAAAAAGCCGGCTATGCCAAT
>JAUMVQ010000087.1 GCA_030530085.1 Desulfovibrionaceae bacterium
CGGCTCAGGCTGATTTCCTCGCCGCATTCCTCGCACAGGCCGTATGTTCCGTCCTCGATGCGCTGTAAGGCTTCCTTAACTTTCTTGATGAGCTTGCGCTCGCGATCCCTGATGCGCAGCGTAAAGGCTCTGTCTGACTCAGCTGTGGCACGGTCAGCCGGATCGGCAAAAGACTCATTGGCGCCGCTGAGTTCTTCCAGCGTCATGTCGCCCTTGTGCTGAGCTTCAGCCAGCATATTGTTAAGGATAGTTTTGATGCTTTCGATATCCTGGGGGTCCATGCTACTCCTCGTCTGCTCTGGTAACAGAGCAAAATAATAATAGAACAAAGACTTTTAAATAAAAAATGGCATTCTGTAAAGCAAGTGCATCGTTTTTACCGGGAACTCCATACTAAAAAGCTGTTCTTTCCTTTGTGCTGCACGCAAGCCATATTGTGCCGCAAGAAGAGATGAAGGGGATGCTCCGTTGCCTCTCTTTTCTGCTTGCCGGGCAAAGCACAAAAATCATATACAAACATAACTTCCGGGTGTCTTGCATGTTACAAAAAAGCTGAGGAGCCATCAGTCTTGTGATGTTGGCTGTCATTGCCTGCCTGCATGAAAAACGGCTTTATACTGGCAGATGCAGGATAGTTCTAAAAGGCACTATATAGGTCTGATGGGCACGGATATGCCGGATGTGTTTTCCCGAAGGCGCAGGCATCCGGGACATAAGGGAGGCTGGGACAAGGATATGGATACTGTACAAATACGTTCGGAACAGGTTCTGGCGGCCCTTAAAAAGCGCTATCCCAGGCCAGTGCCTGAGCTTCAATACAAAAATCCCTGGCAGCTGCTGGTGGCAACAGTGCTTGCTGCCCAGTGCACCGACAAAAGGGTCAACACTGTTACCCCCGTATTTTTTCAGAAGTGGCCTACGCCCTATGAGCTGGCCGAAGCCTCTCTTGAGGATATAGAAGACTGTATCCGTTCCACCGGCTTTTATCACAACAAGGCCAAAAATCTGCTGGGCGCAGCCAGGCTTCTGGCAGAAAAGTTCGGCGGTGAGCCGCCCAGGACCATGCGCGAGCTTGTCACTGTCCCCGGCGTGGCACGCAAGACAGCCAATATCGTCCTTTTTGCAGGCTACGGCATCAATGAGGGTATGGCCGTAGATACGCACGTAAAGCGCATAACATTCAGGCTGGGCCTGACAAAGGAGAAAGACCCTGTCCGCATAGAAAAGGACATGATGCGCCTTTTTGCCAGGGAGGAATGGGGTGATCTCAACCACCGCCTGGTGCAGTTTGGCAGGGATGTCTGCCAGGCCCGCTCCCCCAGATGTGCCGAGTGCGAAATGTCAGGCTTTTGCCCGCGCTGCGGGGTGGAGTAAAATGCGTGCCTCAGATTGTTCGGGCGTTCCTTAGTAAACCATATCGTTATCAGCGTGTTTTCTTGATGCAGCCAAGCCCCAGGAAGTCTGTTTCCCAGAATTTGCCTGTCGTCTGCTCATAGCCTACTGCGGCATGGCCCTTCCATTCTGTAATGAGCCTGGTGAGCTGCTCCATGTTCAGGTAGGAATAGAGCACAGTCCAGGAATTGTAGAGCTGGGACAAAAGGCGCAAGGACAGGACTTCTCCGCCATGGGTGCCGTCCAGGAATTCGCAGTCGTTGCCATCCAGCGCAGAGATGTCCGCTGTCTCAGCCATGGCAATGCCCCTGGCCTCAAGCTCTGAGCGCAGGGAAAAGAGATGGGGATAGCCTGCCTGGTTTTCTTTCAGGACTTCCATGACCTTTGCAGGCAGGGGAGCAAGGCAGACAAGGGGCGTAATGCCCCGTCCGCGCAGGCGGAAATAGATGTCGGCCATGGCATCGAGATGGGCCTGGCTTATCTGGTCCTGGGTGGCAAATTCGCCAATTTTGTGCCTGGCGCGATCTATGGTGCGCATAAAGCCTGCATCCGGGGAGCGCATGGCCAGCTTGTCGCCCGCATAATAGGATCCGTCATGGCCGTAGCCTTCATCATGGAACTGGGCACGCATGCCGTAGCGGTTTTTGGAAAAATCAAGGAACAGAAACTGCGGCAGGGAAATGGAGCCGTTGAGCAGGCTTTGCAGGGGAAGGCGCAGGACCTCAGGGGTGAGATGAGGCTTTTCCGCATCAAAGCCAGTG
Organism: Desulfovibrionaceae bacterium; assembly: GCA_030530085.1. Lineage (GTDB taxonomy): Bacteria > Desulfobacterota > Desulfovibrionia > Desulfovibrionales > Desulfovibrionaceae > Desulfovibrio. The sequence goes on from JAUMVQ010000087.1 coordinate 2,154, forward strand.
CGCACAAAGGGATCCTTTTCCCAGGCATCTGAAAACCACCAGAAATCCAGCGCCAGCACCACCACCTCAGGCTTATGCACTGCAAGCATGGCGTCTATGCTCTGCCTGAGGGAGGAAAGGGAGGTGCAGACGCCAGCCATGTTGACCATGGGCTTTGCAAAGACATTGTCCCTTAAGGAGGCCATGCTGGCTGAGCCTGTAATGACAATCTGCGGCTTTTTTTCCTTATAGAGGCTCATCTTGTAGGCCAGGTTGTCTGCTGCTGCCGAGGGAAGCCCCGAGCCATAGAGCGTAAAGCCCTGCTGTCCCCTGACTGCACGGTCAATGGCCAGATCGCCGCTCTGGTAGATCCAGAGGGCAGCCACAGGCGCTGCCAGCAGCAGCGTCAGGCCCGAGAGCAGGGCCAGCAGGAAGAAAAAGCGTTTAAGCCAGCGGTTTGCCTGGGTGGCATCGGCGGTAAAACTGTCCATGGTACTCCTTAAGCCTGAGACTCTGCTGCATCCTTTGCTGCTATTGGGCGGGCGGATATATGGCTGCGGTTAGAAGATAAACGGGCGGGCACTGTCCATGACTGCCAGGCAGAGAAGCGTTGCCATGGCCAGAATAAGGGCCCAGGCAGCGCTGAAGCCAAAGCTCAGCCAGGAACGGCTGCCGTCCCTGTTGCCAAGGAAGACGGCATGGGCCGTGGGCAGCAAAAATACCGTGACAAGCCCTGCTGCAAGCGGCACAAGGCATGTCCAGGAAGGAAGGCAGCCAGTGCCGGCCCAGAGGGAGGCATCGCTTCCCAGATGGAAGAGCGTCTTGTACATGGTTTTTGCCTGGGCCAGCGTATCGCAGCGGAAGACAACCCAGGTCATGCTCACCAGGAAGAAGGTTATCGAGGTGCAGAATATGCGTGCCGGCAAGGTAGCCAGCAGCGATTCTGCTTTCAGCCCGAGGACTGAGCGGATGCCTGCATTTGCTGCCAGGAAAAAGGCGTGCATGGCTGCCCACACAAGAAAGGTCACGGAAGAGCCGTGCCAGAGGGCGACAAAAAGGACGCAGGACAATGTGGCCAGCACAAGCCTGAGCGGTGACGGAAAAGGCCCTGCCAGGGGCAGGAAGACGCAGTCCCTCACCCAGGAGGAGAGCGTTATGTGCCAGCGCCGCCAGAAGTCGATAAAGCCGGTTGCCTTGTAGGGCGAGGCAAAATTTTCAGGCAGGCGCAGGCCCAGCATGATGCCGGCGCCTATGGCCATGTCCGTATAGGCTGAAAAGTCAAAGTAGATTTGCAGTGAAAAGGAGATGGTGCCAAGCCAGGCCTCAATCGTTGTCAGGGGGAATCCTGCCCCTGCAGAGGCAAAGACAAGATCGGCACAGCTGCCAAGCCAGTCTGCCAGAAGCACTTTCTTGGCAAGGCCCGTGATAAAGAGGCCGAGGCCCGTTGCCAGCTCGGCATTGAGCGGTGCGTGCAGGTTGTCGTATTGCGGGCCCATCTGCTCATAGCGCACCACAGGGCCTGCCAGCAGCGAGGGAAAGGACAGGGAAAAGAGGAAATGCCTGAAAAGGCCCTCGGGCTCAAGACGGCGCTGGTAGATGCCTGTAAGCCAGGCACTCTGTATAAGGACAAAGAATGACATGCCGGCCATGCGTGTTGTTTCAAGCATGAAGCCCTGGCTCTCTGCGCCTGACAAAAGCCCTATTCCCCCCAGCAGTACGGACTGCACGGGTGCATCAGCAAGGCCTGCCTTCTCAAAAAGATGCGGCAGGTAGCGGACAAGCAAAAGGGGCAGAAAGGTGACCAGCAGCCCTGCAAGGAAGAGTCCCCTGCGTTTCAGGGAGGTGTCCCGTTCCCCGGGGGATGCAAGGGCAAGTCCCAGAAGATAGATGACGGGGATAAGGCAGACATAGAGCAGAAGCGCTGCCGGGCTGGCCCAGAAGCAGAAGACAAGGGAAAAGCCGAGCAGCATGAGCCCCAGGCTTTCCTTGTGAATAATGTCTGCGCATCTCCATGCTATAATAAGGATTGGCAGAAAGAGTAGAACAAAGCTGTAGCTGTCAAAAAGCATGTTTTCTCCAATCCGGCAAACCCCGTGGCTGTGCCAGGCGGGCTGCTTGTGGTATTGCGTAAGTAATTGTCATACCATAGGGCACAGCCTGCATATTGTGAGGACAGCCTCCTGTGTGCTGTTGCGTTACTATGCGCATGGCAGTTGTTCATCTAATACAGACGCCGTGAAAGATCTACAGAATTCAGTGCCGTCCGTGCTGCCTGCCGCCTGATGCCCGCATATGCGGCATTTTGTTCCCCGGAGAATGATCTACGTGACAACCATTTCCTTTCCCTGGCCTTCCCATAAGGAAAAGACAGCCATTATGCCTGTCTTTCTGCCCTTTGCCGGCTGTCCTTCCCGCTGCATCTACTGTGCCCAGAACCTGCAGACAGCAGAGAAGGTGCTTCCCCTGGAAGAGCGCCTGGGACAGGCGTGCACCATGCTTGAAGATCGTGCCAGAAATGGCAGGGGACCCTGCGAGCTTGCCTTTTACGGCGGAACGTTTACAGCGCAGAGGGATGAGCACTTTCATCGCTGCCTTACAATGGCAGAGGCATGGCTTGAACAGGGGCTTGTTTCAGGATGGCGCTGTTCTACAAGGCCTGACAGCGTATCGGGTGAGCGCCTGCGCCTGATGCGTGATGCCGGCTGTTCCTGCATAGAGCTTGGCATACAGAGCTTTTCAGACAAGGTGCTTGAAAAAAGCAACAGGGGCTATGATGCCAGCGCGGCACAAGAAGGCATGCAAAGAGTGCGTGAAGCAGGCTTTGCCTTAGGCGTGCAGCTGCTGCCAGGCCTGCCCGGGAGCACTGCTTGCGGCTTTCTTTCTGATGTGGCCAGGGCTCTTGCCGCAGGCTGCGCCCTTTTGCGCTTCTATCCCTGCCTTGTGGTGCGCTCCACTGTGCTGGCAGCAATGTATGAAAAGGGAGAGTTTGTCCCCTTAGATGTGCCGGAGACGGTCACGATGCTGGCCGAAGGCCTTTTGCTGGCCAATGCCGCAGGCGTTCCTGTCACCAGGATAGGCGTAGCCTATGAGCAGGAGTTTGAGCAGCATGTCCTGGCCGGTCCCAGGGACCTTAATCTGGGCACAAAGGTGCGTTCATATGCACTGTGCCTTGCCCTGCAAAGAAGCCTGCCCAAGGGGGCAGAGCTTTTGCATGCGGCCCTGCCTGCAAGGAGTCAGGGCTACTGCTTTGGGCATGGGGGTGAAAACCGGGAGCTTCTGGCCGGGCTTGGCCTGCGTCCTGAAATAACCCAATGGCACGATAAGGATGAAGTGATCCTGGAATACCGCTAGGGGACTCAGCAGGCCCAAATGGCCATAAGGAGCAGCCTCTGGCCGCATCTGGACAGCGTGCATTCTTTCCCGTATTCCAAGTACGCATTTTTGTATCAGGCAGTCATTGTGCGGAGGATGAGTTTTGTCCCAGACCACAAGTCAGGAGCCTGCCGAGAAAGAGAGGCAGGAGAAAAAACTGTTCAGGGGCCTGCGTATAGGGTCTGTACCCATGGGCATCATGCTGTTCTGCGCCTTTGTGACGCTGACGCTCATGGTCAGCATGCCGGCCCTTATATCGGTGGAGCGCAGCGAGAGCACGCTGACACGCCTTCTGGCAGACAAGGGCTACTCCCTGATTACGGCCTTTGAAAATGTCCTGCGCACCGGGATGCGCACCCAGGTAGGCGTGCGCCTGCAGATGCTGCTTGAGCAGATGACCCAGGGCGGGGATATCAATTTTATAGCCGTCACCATGCCGGACGGGACTATCATTGCCCATTCAAACCGTGAGCGCATAGGCGAAATCCTGCGTATTGACGGGCAGGAGGTCTCTGAGGCCACCATGCATCAGCTGACGCCAAGGGGCGGCATGCGCTGGAGCCTGATGAATGTGGAAGGCGTGCGCAGCTTTGTGGTCTACAGCAATTTTGATCCGGCAGGACAGCCCAGAAAGGGCAGAAAGCATCAGGCCCCTGTGCCCATGATCTTCCTTGGCCTTGATGTATCGCCCTTTGAGGTGACAAGTTCCCAGAACAGGGCCTATGTGACCATGCTGGCCGGAGTGACGCTTCTGGTGGGCCTTGCCTGCCTTCTTGTCCTGTATCATACGCAGAAGGCCTACAGGGCCCGCCTGGCTGAAAAAAGGGCCAAAAGCCGTGTTGCTGCCCTTGAGGAAGAGGTGCGGCGCAAGGAAAAGCTGGCCTGTGTCGGCAACCTGGCAGCAGGCGTGGCCCATGAGATCCGCAATCCGCTCAGCTCCATCAAGGGCTATGCCACCTATTTTGCCCAGACCTTCCCCGAAGGCAGCGACGAGCGCGAGGCCGCAACGGTCATGGTGCGCGAGGCCGACCGCCTCAACCGTGTCATAACAGACCTGATAGGCCTGTCCAGGCCTACAGATGTTTCCTTAAAGCCCACCAGGCCGGAGGAAATATTCAGGCACGTGTCCTGCCTGCTGGGCCAGAATGCCGAAAGCCGCAAGGTACGGATAGTGCAGAACATTGCTCGCAGGTGCCGTCCGGCGCTGGTTGATCCGGACAGGCTGAGCCAGGCCATGCTCAATCTCTGCCTGAATGCACTGGACGCCATGCCGGAAGGTGGTACACTGACGTTGTCGGCGGATATGGACAGTGCCCGTGTCCGTATCAGGGTAGAGGATGACGGCATGGGAATTGCTCCCGACAACCTGCGCCATGTCTTTGATCCCTATTTTACGACCAAGACCAAGGGCACAGGCATCGGGCTTGCCACCGTGCACAAGATAGTGGAGGCCATGAACGGCGACATCTCCGTTACTTCCACCGAGGCGCATGGCACAAAGCGGGGAAAGACCTGCTTTACCGTCTGGCTGCCGCCTGCTGACAGCCAGCAGCCAGAGTCAGGGACTACGTCCGCAAACGCATAACCGGAATATTTATGAAAACAGATACATCTAACAATGCCGCAGTACTGATTGTGGACGATGACGAGGCACATCTCGGGATGCTGAAGATGATGCTGAAAAGCTGGGGCTATACTGCGGACACTGCCCATGACGGCGATGAAGCCGTCGCCATGGTGCGCGAGAAGGCATACGACGCAGTCTTGACTGATGTGAGAATGGGCAAGACAGACGGCATAACGGCCATGAAGCAGATAGTAAGCTTTAACCCGTCCCTGCCTGTCATTCTCATGACGGCATATTCCTCGGTGGAGACGGCAGTGGATGCCCTGCGTGTGGGGGCCTATGACTACCTTATCAAGCCCCTGGACTTTGATGCCCTCAAGGAAACCCTGAAAAGGGCTATCAGCCAGTCCTCGCTGGGCGTGGAAAACAGGGAGCTGCGCCGCCAGATGTCGGAAGAAAACGAGAGCCTGGAAATTCTGGGCCGTTCCCCTGCCATTGTCGCCATGCTGTCCATGATACGGACCGTGGCCCCGACTGAGGCAACGGTCCTTGTGACAGGCGAGTCGGGAACAGGCAAGGAGCTTGTGGCCAGGGCCCTGCATGCCGAGAGCCTGCGCCGGGACATGCCCCTGGTCACCGTCAACTGTGCCGCCCTGGCAGAAACCCTGCTGGAATCAGAGCTCTTCGGCCATGAAAAGGGATCCTTTACCGGGGCTGACCGCCGCCGTGAAGGCAGGTTCAAGCAGGCTGACAAGGGGACGCTTTTCCTGGATGAAATAGGGGAAATGCCTATATCCATTCAGGCCAAGCTATTGCGCGCCCTGCAGCAGGGCGAAATCCAGCGCGTCGGATCGGACAAGAGCGAGTATGTGGACGTGCGCGTCATCGCCGCCACCAACCGCGACCTCAAAAAGGAAGTGGCAGAGAGGCGCTTCCGCGAGGATCTGTATTTCAGGCTCAATGTCATCAGCCTTGAGGTTCCTGCCCTGAGGGACCGCAGGGAGGATATCCCGTTGCTGGCCACCCACTTC
>JAUMVQ010000088.1:0-6250 GCA_030530085.1 Desulfovibrionaceae bacterium
TGGGGGACAGGAAAATCAAAGTATCCATGCCGCTCTCCTAGCTTTTGTATTTTGTAGTAAATTTATATTAGCATAGAAGTAGCGGCTTTTTTTATTGTTTAAAAATTTTTACTCAAAAAAGTTGGAAACTGGTGAGTTCTGCCTTAAACAGAAAAAAATGGCTTGCACCCAGCATCAGAATAAGATTTTTTCTTGTTCTTTTGTGCTGTTCTGGCGTAAAAAAAGCAATGTTCGGTGACGAACATGTTACAAGCCCGGCAGCCTTTCTGTTCTGACAGGAACGGGTCTCTTGTCTGTTTCCTTTGCAAGGACTGAGGTGCAGACAAAAAAACAGCCGGCAATTGCAACAGCCCTCTGATTCTTTTTTTTAGGGAGTCCGTATGAAATTTCGTTCTTCAATCCTGGCTCTTCTTGCCTGCGCAGGCATTGCCTTTGGTGGCACTACTGCCATGGCAGCCGACAAAGGTCCCATCAAAGTTGGCGTGTATCTGCCTCTGACTGGCCAGAATGCCTTTGGCGGCCAGCTGGAAGTCGATGGTGTCAGGCTTGCCAAAGAGCAGATGCCCAAGGTTCTTGGCCGTGACATCGAACTGGTCGTGGTTGACAACAAATCTGACAAAGTGGAAGCCGGCAATGCCGTGAAACGCCTGATTGAGCGTGATCACGTCAATGTCATTATCGGCACCTACGGTTCTTCCCTGGCCATGGCCGGCGGCGAAGTTGCCGAAAAGGCCAAGGTTCCTGCCGTTGGCACCTCCTGCACCAATCCCCTGGTTACCATGGGCAAGAAGTACTACTTCAGGGTCTGCTACATCGACCCCTGGCAGGGCGCTGCAGCCGCTACCTACGTGCATGACAACCTGAAGATGAAAAAGGCCGCCATCCTCATGGACATGACCAACGACTACGCCGTGGGCCTGTCTGCCTTCTTTGAAAAGTCCTTCAAGAAGCTCGGCGGCGAAATGGTTGCCAAGCTGAAGTACAGCTCCGGCGATCAGGACTTCACTGCCCAGCTCACCGAGCTCATCAAGCTGAAGCCCGACGTTGTGTTCATGCCCGCCTACTTTGCTGAAGGCGCCATCATCATGAAGCAGGCCCGCGAGCTGGGCGCAACCTTCAGGCTCATGGGCGCCGACGCCATGGACAATCCTGACACAGTCAAGATTGGCGGCAAGGCTGTGGAAGGCTTCCTGCACACCACCTTCCCCTATGATGTCAAAAAGACCGACATGACCCCTGAAGCCAAGGCCTTCACCGAAGCCTGGTACAAGGCTCATCCCAAGCAGGATCCCAACGTCAACGCCGCTCTTGGCTACAACGCCTTCTATGTCATTTATGACGCCATCGAGCGTGCCGGTTCAGCAGACCCCCAGGCTATCGCCGATGCCCTGGCCAAGACAAAGGATCTGCCCACAGCTCTTGGCAAGCTGACCATCAACGCCACTCATGACGCTGAAATGCCCGTGGGTATCATTGAATACCGCAACGGCGAACGCGTCTATGTGACCGAAGTTTCACCTAAGTAGTAGTCAGTCAGTATTTTCATGAGGCAGGGCGGATAGCGTATATCCGCCCTGCCGTTAGTATTACAGTCTGTCGGGGGCCCCATGAGCCTTGATATGTTTTTTCAGCACTGTTTCAACGCACTGACTCTGGGTTCGCTGTATGCACTCATAGCCATCGGCTATACAATGGTATACGGCGTGCTCAGGCTCATCAACTTCGCCCATGGCGATATTCTGATGGTCGGTGCGTATTTTGTATTTTTCGGCACTTTTGCTTTTGGCTGGCCTTGGGGTATTTCCGCTATTGTGGCAGTGGCCGGCGCCAGCATGCTTGGCGTCCTCGTCGAAAGGGTGGCCTACAGGCCCCTGCGTGATGCTCCGCGTATTTCGGCGCTTATTTCAGCCATTGCTGTCTCATTTTTCATAGAAAGCCTGGCCGTGGTTGTCTTTACCGGACAGCCCCGTCCTGTTCTTCAGCCTGACTGGCTGCTCTCTGACTGGCAGTTCGGCAATGTGCGCATTCTGAAGCTCACGGCTTTTGTCCCCTGCATGACCGCCGTGCTGGTTGTGGGCCTGCTGTATGTCCTCTACAGGACAAAGCCCGGCCTGGCCATGCGGGCCATATCAAAGGATATTGAAACCACGCGCCTTATGGGTGTCCGTGTTGACAATATCATCGCCTTTACCTTTGCCGTAGGTTCGGCACTGGCCGCAGCCTCAGGCATTATGTGGGCCCTGCGCTATCCGCAGGTACATCCCTATATGGGCATCATGCCGGGCCTCAAGGCCTTCGTGGCAGCTGTTGTCGGCGGCATCGGCTCAGTGCAGGGCGCTGTTATAGGCGGCGTCATTCTGGGCTTTGTGGAAATTATGACCGTTGCCTTCATGCCGGATCTGTCCGGATACCGTGATGCTTTTGCCTTCATCATCCTTGTCGTTGTGCTCGTCTTCAAGCCGACCGGCCTGCTTGGTGAGGACCTGAAGGAGAAGATCTGATGAAGTTCGATAAATCATCCATCATGGCCCTGGCCCTTATGGTGCTCTTAGGCTTTGGCGTTGACAATGCCAGCCTGTTTTTGAGCGACTACCAGCTGTATATCTGCCGCCTCTTTTTTATCAACACCATCTTTGCCCTGTCCCTTAACCTTATCTACGGCTTCACAGGCATGTTTTCCTTAGGACATGCCGGCTTTATGGCTCTGGGCGCCTATATGTCCGCCCTGTGCATCCTTCCTCCCGAGCAGAAGGAGATGATGTGGATTCTTGAGCCTGTCATGTGGCCGTTCTCAGAGCTCTTTACCCCGTTCTGGGTGTCAGTCATCCTGGGCGGCCTGGTAGCCCTGGTATTTGCCTTTATTATCGCCGTGCCCGTGCTGAGGCTTGGTGACGACTACCTGGGCATAGCCACCCTGGGCTTTGCTGAAATCATCCGCGTCCTTCTGCTCAACGCAACGCCCATTACCAACGGTTCCCTGGGTATCAAGGGCATCCCCGAGCATGCGACGCTTCTGACATGCTATGTCTGGATGCTGATAACGCTTATAGTCATAGCACGGCTTGTCTACGGCAACTTCGGCAATGTGCTGCGCTGTATCAGGGACAATGAAATTGCAGCACAGGTCATGGGCATCAATGTCTTCGGCTACAAAGTCATATCCTTCTGCGTCGGCGCCTTTTTTGCCGGTGTCGGCGGCGCACTGCTTGGTAGCCATCTGTCCACCATTGACCCCAGGATGTTCAACTTCCTGCTGACCTTTAACGTCCTCATGTTTGTCGTGGCAGGCGGGCTGGGGTCCCTTACTGGCTCTCTTCTTGGTGCAGGCATCATCACGGTCCTGCTTGAGTGGCTGCGTGCCATCGAAGAGCCTATGAATTTCCTGGGACTTGAGATTCCCGGCATCCCGGGCATGCGCATGGTGGTCTTTTCCGTCGTGCTGCTGGCTATCATTCTGTACAGGCGCGAAGGCATCATGGGGTCTCGTGAAATCTCCTTCAGGAGCATAGCGGCCTTCTTTAACAAGAAGAAGGAAGCAGGGAGGGTGCAATAAGTGAGTTTCTCAAAACCTGCTCCCAAGGATGCCGTGCTGGCAGCCAGTGACCTGATTATGCGTTTTGGCGGCATCATTGCTGTCAACGGCATGGACATTGCCCTGCCTAAAGGAAGCATATGCGGCATTATCGGCCCGAACGGCGCCGGCAAGACCACCATGTTCAACGTGCTCAGCGGCTTTTATGATCCTACTGAAGGCGATGTCCTTTTTGAGGGGAAGTCCATCAAGAAGCTGAAGCCCAACCAGTGCTGCCAGCTTGGCATCGCCAGGACTTTCCAGAATATACGCCTCTCCACCCAGATGACCGTGCTCGAAAACGTCATGGTAGGCTGTCATGTGCGGCGCCGCTGTTCCTGGTGGATGTCCTGCCTGGGCTTGCCCATGTACTACAAAGAGGAAGAGGAAATCCGTCAGAAGGCATTGAACCTGGTGAAGAAAGTGGGCCTGCTGGACAGCGTAGATGAAAAGGCAGGATCACTTCCTTATGGTGCCCAGCGCCGCCTGGAAATTGCACGTGCCCTGGCTACAGAGCCGAAGCTTCTGTTGCTGGACGAGCCTGCTGCAGGCATGAATCCTCAGGAAAGCCTCGAACTCATGCACTTCATCCGTCAGATCCGTGATGAATTTGACCTGACCATACTGCTCATAGAGCATGACATGAAGGTTGTTATGGGCGTGTGCGAGTACATCTGGGTTATGGAATACGGGTCACTCATTGCCGAGGGCGAACCGCAGGAAATCCAGTCCAATCCTGAAGTCATTCGTGCCTATCTTGGCGACGATTATGTCGTGGAAAAGCATTAGGAGGCGCCAGTGTCCGATATTATGCTTGAAATCAAGGACCTGCGTGTAAATTATGGCGGCATTGCCGCCGTGCAGGGCGCAAGCCTTAAAATTGAACGCGGTTCCATCGTGACGCTTATCGGTGCCAACGGTGCTGGCAAAAGCAGTATCATCCGCTCTGTGGCAGGCCTTAACACCCATGTTCAGGGCGATATCCTTTATTCGCGCAAAAAGGGCGATGCTCCGGAGTCCATCAGGGGGCTGCGTCCTGAAAACATGGTACGGCGTGGCATTTCTCTTTCTCCTGAGGGACGGCGCATTCTGCCCCACCTGACAGTTGAAGAGAACCTTATGCTTGGTGCGTATACGCGCTCGGACAAGGCTGAAATAGCCAAGGACAAGGAGCTGGTGTACCAGCTTTTTCCCCGCCTGAAGGAACGCAGTTGGCAGAAGGGCGGCACATTGTCCGGCGGCGAGCAGCAGATGCTTGCAGTTGGGCGTGCCCTCATGATTCGTCCGAACCTTATTATGCTTGATGAGCCGTCGCTTGGCCTGGCACCTCTTCTTGTGCGTGAAATTTTCTCCATTATTAAGCGTATTCACGAGTCAGGCGTGACTGTTCTTCTGGTGGAACAGAATGCCTATGCAGCACTCAATGTGGCTGACTATGCCTACATCCTTGAGGTTGGTAAAATTACGCTGGAAGGCACGGGCAAGGAACTGCTCAGCAATCCGCAGGTCAGGGCAGCCTATCTTGGCGGATAGCCATTAAATAACAGAACATAAAGAAAAGGAGCCGTTGCTAAAAACAGCGGCTCCTTTTCTTTGCATATATTCAAAATTCCGGCGGAAATCAGCATATCCTTATCCGGGGAAGAGCGGGCAGTAGAGGATCAGTTTGCTTTCGCCTGCTTTGATGCAGCCACTGACTTTGCCACACAGCTTTTGTCCTGGCAGGCTATGCCCCAGTGCAGGATAACAGAGTAGTCACCTTGCAGGAGAACATCATATTTCATATCGGCAATCTGCCTGAGGGCACGATCTGCAGAAGACGAAAGCGGCTGCTCAGTATCGCAATGCTTTTTTATTTCAATGACGGCAGCCCGCTTGTTCGTTCTGTCCTTGACGATAATGTCAGCCCTGCCCAGCCCGCTCTCGTAGTTAGACGTGGTATGCTTGTATTTTTGCTTGAAAACTCCCACCAGTATAGCGTGGTAATAGACTTCATAATAGTCATGGAAGCTCATTGTAGTTAAAAACAAGTCAGAAAGTATTTCAGTAACCTTCTCGTCTTCTCTCTTCCAGAAAGCGTCATAAAGAGGATCAAGACTTTCATTGCCATCTATCCTCCTGCGAAAGACTGATTCTATAGTCTGGGTAAAAATTGTAAAAATTTCCTTGTTGGGGATACGAAGCTCAAGCATTGTGTCTTCTTCATCATGCGTATCTGGTATTTTGGTGAGATAGCCAGTGAGATAGAGAAGAGTCCATAAGTTTTCTTCTGAGTCATAGAGATTCTTATAGGTCAGATCCTCTTTTATGTCGGCATCAATACAGCCATGGTTCAGCAATGTGGTAATTTTATCATCAAGCTTTTCCATATAATTATAAAGAAAATACTCTACAACATCATTGCTGCTGGTATTCTTCCAGTATGTTTTAGGTCTGGCGTTCTGCGAATCTTGCAGGTCAAAAAGATACTGCATGACATTCCATGGGCAGTATATGGACTGATTATTGCCAAAGCAGTATCCGTCATACCATTCTTGCAGTACATCCATCTTGTCGCTGTATCCATATTCAGCAAGAAGTGATTGTACTTCATCATGAGTAAAGCCGAATTTGTCAGCAAATTTAATATCATTAATGCCAAAGCACTTAAAACTGTTAAGTCCCGTGAAGAAGTTCTCC
>JAUMVQ010000088.1:6260-7426 GCA_030530085.1 Desulfovibrionaceae bacterium
CACTTAAAGCCTCTCTCAAAAAGACTTTCTATAAATGATTTCATTTTATTATAGTCATTCTCTCCTTTTATTTTAGACAGAGGTGCATCATATTCATCAATAAGAATAACTGGTTTTGTACCACAATCCTGATAGATGGCTTCACATAGTATACTTATAAAACCACGCAACATTCCTGTTTTTGCAGTGTACGACTGAACAGCGTCTAGAACTATTTTATTTGATTTATTAACTTTATGGCTGTTCAGAAGATAATCATATTGTCCGCATAGTTTAGAGGCTACAGTTTCAAAGCATCCATAAGAATCTTCAAAAGATTCTGATTTTATTTCATTCAGAGACAAATATATGACGGGGTACTTATTCATCCACTTTGAACAAATATCCTTGTCTTTTGAAATAGCAAGTCCTTCAAAAAGTTCCCTGCTGTCCTTTCTTATGTCAAAAAATTCCATCAGCATATTCAGCAGAAGACTCTTACCAAAGCGTCTTGGTCTTGTAATAAGAGATATTTTTGCAATGTTTCCTGATAAAAATTCATGGATAAAGGCAGTCTTGTCTATATATTTTTTTTTGTTTTCGCGTAATTCTCTGAAGGTTTGTGTGCCGAGAAGGATTTTGTTTTCTGACATTGTAACATTTCCTTATTGAAAGAGCAGTGGAGCATGATCTTTATCCAGTTACGGATTTTGCAACACAGCTTTTTGGAAAAAGCATCCTATTGAAAGGACTATCCGGTCTGTCCGCATTTTGCCAGGCATTGCTTGGGACAAAAAGCAAGGCCCCAGGTCAGGACTGTCCTTTTCCTGGCAAGCAACGGAGCAGTATATTGCCTGTCCTGGCTTTGGGTGAGGGCTTCTTCGGCCCTCTTTTCAAGGTCTGTTGTGTCGTCTGTATGCCTGATTTCAATGACCATTGCACGGTTGTGCTCCCTGTCATCAATCAGGATGTCAGGCAGCACTGTTCCGCTTTCGATATTTGAGAAAAGTTCATATTGCTGAGTGGAAAACAGTCCCAGCATGAAGGCATGGCAAAAGTCTTCCTTCCCGGTATGTATGCCGTCATGGCAGTTTGTATTGCTAACAAGCTCTGAAACCAGCTGAGCTACAGTCTTTTCATCACCGTTCCAGAGCGCCTCGTTTACAAGGGATGCTATAACACCGCTG
>JAUMVQ010000088.1:7464-8091 GCA_030530085.1 Desulfovibrionaceae bacterium
ATGCCATCTCCTCTCTGAATATATAATAGACGTCTCTGTTGGGAATACGAAGTTCGATCGGCTTAAAAGGGTTGCCTTGTTTCTCCTGTGGTATCTTTGTCAGATAGCCATTAAAATAGAGATCTGTCCAAAAATTCTGAGTGTCATAGAAATTCCTGTATGTCATTGATCCATAGCAATGTTCTGTCACAGTGCCCCCCTGAAGGAGAGTGGCTAGCTCTTTGCCAACATGTAGCACGTTGATCTTTTCTATAAACGTTCTGACAAGGTCATGGCTGCCTGAATTATACCAGTATGCCTGTGGCTCAGTCTCAGAAAAAACTTTCAGGTCACATACATACTGTATGACATCGCATGGGCAGTATATAGGGTGGCTGTTGCCAAAACAGTAGCCGTCGTACCATTTTTGCAACATATCCATTTTGTCGCTTAATCCCTGTTCAGCAAGAAGTGACTGCACTTCATCCTGAGTAAAACCGAATTTGTCGGCATAGCTAAAATCATTAATGTCATAACAGACATAATTGTTAAAACCAGTCGTGATGCCATCAGTGGTGAAGCGCATGCATCCTGTCAGAATGGCAAATTCAAAATACTCATTGTTTTTGAGACTAATTTCAAAAAAAT
>JAUMVQ010000089.1 GCA_030530085.1 Desulfovibrionaceae bacterium
AGCAGTTCTTCAGGCCGACCAGGGCCACGATGTCACCGGCGCCGGCCCACTTGATATCCTCACGCTTGTTGGCGTGCATCTTCAGAATACGGCCCACGCGCTCACGCTTGCCATTGTTGGCATTGAGCACGGTCATGCCGGATTCCAGGTAGCCGGAGTAGATGCGGAAGAAGGAAAGATGGCCGATGAAGGGGTCGGAGAACAGCTTGAAGACCATGCCGCACAGAGGTTCGGAGTCGGTGCAGTGGCAGTCTGTTGTCTTCTCTTCGTCATCGGGGTCGTGTCCCTTGACTGGAGGAATATCGACAGGGCTGGGCAGGTAGTCAACGATGGCGTCGAGCAGGGGCTGCACGCCCTTGTTGCGGAAGGCTGTGCCGCAGAGAACGGGCACAACGGAACGCCTGATGGTGGCCTTGCGCAGGCAGGAGACGATTTCGTCTACTGTCAGCTCTTCGCCGCCGAGATACTTCTCAAGCAGCTCTTCGTCTTCTTCGGCCACGGATTCCAGCATGTGGTGGCGGGCTTCCTCGTAGGCGGCCTGCATGTCTGCCGGAATGGGGTTCTCAACAACCTCGGTGCCCTTGGTAGCCTTGTCAAAGGTCAGGGCCTTGCCGCGGATAAGGTCCACAACGCCGTCGAACTTGTCTTCAGCGCCGATGGGCAGCTGCAGCGGCACAGGGGTTGCGCCCAGGCGGTCATGAATCATCTGCACGCAGCGCTCAAAGTTGGCGCCGATACGGTCCATTTTGTTGACAAAGCAGATGCGGGGAACATTGTAGGTGTCGGCCTGGCGCCACACGGTTTCGGACTGGGGCTCAACGCCGGCAACTGCGTCGAAGACGCACACGGCGCCGTCGAGCACGCGCAGGGAACGTTCAACTTCGATGGTGAAGTCCACGTGGCCGGGGGTGTCGATGATGTTGATGCGGCAGTCTTTCCAGAAACAGGTTGTGGCGGCAGAGGTAATGGTGATGCCGCGTTCCTGCTCCTGCTCCATCCAGTCCATGGTGGACTCACCGTCGTGAGTTTCACCGATTTTGTGGTTGACGCCTGTGTAGAACAGAATACGTTCTGTGGTTGTTGTCTTGCCGGCATCGATATGGGCCATGATGCCGATATTGCGTTCTTTCTCAATTGATACGGAGCGGGACACGAGATATCCTCCAGATGGATGCCTGTATGCTGTCAACAAAGCTGTGTCCTTAAGGGGGACACAGCTTTGTTTTCCTGCACTTTTACAGCACTCTTGTGAATGGTTTACCAGCGGTAGTGGGCGAAAGCCTTGTTGGCTTCGGCCATGCGGTGCGTGTCTTCACGCTTCTTCACTGCACCGCCACGACCGTTGTAGGCATCCAGGAGCTCGGCGGACAACTTGGCGTCCATGCCTTTTTCACCACGGGAACGGGCGTAGTTGATGATCCATCTGATGGACAGGGACAGCTGGCGGTCGGGACGCACTTCCATGGGCACCTGGTAGGTGGCACCGCCCACGCGGCGGGACTTGACCTCAAGGCGGGGCTTCACGTTGTCGAGGGCCTTTTCAAAGGCCTTCATGGCGTCTTCACCGGTTTTTTCAGCCAGGGTCTGTACGGAGGTATAGAAGATTTTTTCGGCAGCGCCCTTCTTGCCATCGTACATCAGACGGTTAACAAATTTGGTAACAAGCTTGCTGCCGTACAAAGGATCGGGCAGAACTTCACGCTTGGGAACGGGACCTTTACGGGGCATGGTTTTCTCCTTGAACTGGATGCTTTCCAGGGCGTCATCAGCCCCGCAGCGCCCGGCGCCTTGAGGCAGCCTGGTGCGTTGCATGACAAACGCCTATACGAAAGCTGATGTAAGAAAAAAGTCAGTCTTTAAAAAAAGAACTACTTGGGACGCTTGGCACCGTACTTGGAACGGCTCTTGCGGCGATCGGAGACACCGGAGGTATCGAGGGTGCCGCGGATGATGTGGTAACGGACACCGGGAAGGTCCTTTACACGGCCGCCACGGATGAGGACCACGCTGTGTTCCTGCAGGTTGTGGCCTTCACCAGGAATGTAGGCGGTGACTTCGAGTCCGTTGGTGAGGCGCACACGGGCAACCTTACGCAGGGCTGAGTTAGGCTTCTTAGGGGTGGTTGTGTACACACGGGTGCACACGCCACGGCGCTGAGGGCAGGAATGCAGGGCGGGCGTCTTTTTGTGCTTCACCGTTTCCTTGCGCTCAATGCGGATGAGCTGGTTGATGGTAGGCATTCTTCCTCCAAGTTGGGGATCAGCCCCTGAACAGGGGCACAAAAGAAGAGAGGGGTTTACCCCCTCGTGTAAGGAATGGACCTGTACTGAACTCTTCGGCCTTTGTCAAGGCGTTTTTTGGCACAGCTCCGCAGGCTGCAATGCTGCACGCCTGCCTTTTAATGGTCGTGATGGCAGCATGAGCAGCCGTCGCCATGTTCATGGTGGTGTTCATGCTCATGCTCATGCAGATGCATATGGCCATGCTTTTTGGAGAGCTTTGTCTCGACGTATTCGTCCAGAT
This sequence comes from Desulfovibrionaceae bacterium, assembly GCA_030530085.1. Lineage (GTDB taxonomy): Bacteria > Desulfobacterota > Desulfovibrionia > Desulfovibrionales > Desulfovibrionaceae > Desulfovibrio. Next base: position 2,524 of record JAUMVQ010000089.1, read on the forward strand.
CGTCTGTTTCTCCCAGATAGGTCAGCACCCTGTAGTGAAGGTTGCCGATCATGTGTTCAAGCATTTCGGAGCATTCGTCGCCGAACGTCCTGCTCAGAAGTTCCACCAGGAAGGCTATGCGCTTGCTGTTGCGGTAGGCTTCCTGCCCCTCGGGGTCGCCCTCGGGAGCGGCTTCAAGAGCTGCGGCAAAGGCGTCGATTTCTTCCTGGGTGACATTTTTGATGGGCTGCGGCTCATCGTTGATATGGATAAGGCCGTTGACGAGGGTCAGCTTTTGCTCCTCGCCTGAAATATAGCCAATGATAACGGACATGGCTCCTCCGCTTAAGAAGGCATCCGGACCCTGCCGGCAAGGCCAGGATCCGGAATGCTTCAGAACTATTGGTATGGGAAAATTGCTGCCGGACTATTCCTCAGTGCTGTTGAGCACTTCAGTGAAGCGCTCCTTCAGAGCCCTGAGCTTTTCCAGGTTGTCCTTGAGCACGGCTTCGCGGTCGCGTTCCTGCTGGACAATCTCGGGCTTGGCACGGGACACGAAGTTTTCATTGGAAAGCTTCTTTGCCACCACCTGCAATGCGGCTTCCGTCTTGCCAAGTTCCTTGTCCAGGCGTGCCACTTCGCTTTGCAGGTCCACGTTGCCCTTGAGGGGCACGATGATCTGGCAGCCCTGCACCACGGAACTAGCCGATGCCTTGGGCGCATGTACGGACAAACCGATTTCCATGTCTTCCAGCCTGGCCAGGCTGGAAATCACGGCACGGCTTGCCTCAAGAAGGGCGCTCTGCTCCTCGCTTGCAGGATGCAGCTTCAAAGAAACCTTGTGTCCGGGAGCAATGCCAAGCTCAGCCTTGATGGTACGCACTGCCACGATGACGTTCTGCAAAAATTCCATCCTTTCTGCATCGTCAGCCTTCACGCAGTCAGGACGCATTTCAGGATAGGGCAGGGTGGCAATGTCCTCGTCAGCATGTCCAGGCAGGGCCTGCCAGATTTCAGCCGTGACAAAGGGCATGACCGGATGCAGGAGCAGCAGGATTTCCTTGAGGACTGTGTAGAGGACATACTGGGATTCCTTCTTGGTATCCTCGTTCTGCATGTCCGTCTTTACCAGTTCCAGGTACCAGTCGCAGAACTCGTTCCAGAGGAACTTGTAGCCGCCCTGGGCCACGTCGTTGAAGCGGTACTCGTCGAAGGCGCTGTCCATGTCTCTTTTCAGCATTTCAAGGCGGTGCAGGATCCAGCGGTTATGCAGGCCCTGTACTGCGCCAAGATCCACAGGGGCAGGAGCAGTCTCGTCCAGGTTCATCAGGGTGAAGCGGGCGGAGTTCCACAGCTTGTTGACAAAATGCCTGTAGCCCTCGATGCGTTCCTCCGAAAGCTTGATGTCACGGCCCATGGCAGCAAAGGCAGTCAGCGTGAAGCGCAGGGAGTCGCAGCCGTAGGCTTCGATCATTTTCACAGGGTCGATAACGTTACCCGTTGACTTGGACATCTTGCGGCCCGTGGCATCGCGCACCAGGGCGTGCAGGTACACATCCTTGAAGGGCACCTCGCCCATGAAGTGCTCGCCCATGATCATCATGCGCGCCACCCAGAAGAAGAGGATGTCAAAGCCTGTGACCAGCACAGAGGTGGGATACCACTTTTTCAGATCCTCGGTCTTGTCAGGCCAGCCCAACGTGGAGAAGGGCCAGAGTGCAGAGGAGAACCAGGTGTCCAGCACGTCCTCATCCTGGGTAAGATGGGTAGATCCGCATTCGGGGCAGACTGAGGGATCCGTTTCTGCCACAATGGTATGGCCGTTTTCGCACTGCCATGCAGGGATGCGGTGGCCCCACCAGATCTGGCGGCTGATGCACCAGTCGCGCATGTTGTCCAGCCAGTGGTAGTAGGTCTTGAGCCATGTTTCCGGCATGAGCCTGGTGCGTTCGGGCATGGCGCTCTTTGCCCTGGCTGCCAGCTTGGAGGTGGCAACAAACCACTGCTCTGAGACATGCGGCTCAACGACTGTGTGGCAGCGGTAGCAGTGGCCTACGGAGTGTGCGAGATCCTCCACGGCAACAAGGTCGCCCAAAGCGTCGATGTCGGCCACGATGGCTTCACGGCATTCCTTCTTGGTCATGCCGGCATACTTGCCGGCCTCTTCCTTCATGATGCCGTTTTCATCAATAACCTGTATGAATTCCAGATCGTGGTTCTTGCCCAGGGCCCAGTCGTTATGGTCATGGCAGGGCGTAACCTTGAGGGCGCCCGTGCCGAAGGTCATGTCCACGTACTTGTCGGCAATAATGGGCAGCCTGCGTCCAAGTATGGGCAGAATGGCTGTCTTGCCTATGAGGTGGGTATAGCGTTCGTCATCGGGATGGACGCAGACAGCAGTGTCGCCGGGAATGGTCTCGGGCCTGGTAGTGGCTATGACAATGCTCTCGTCGGATCCTTCTATATGGTAGCGGATTTTCCAGAGCTTGCCCTTTTCGTCCGTATGCTCCACTTCGTCGTCGGCAAGGGCCGTATGGCAGCGGGAGCACCAGTTGATGATGTACTTGCCGCGGTAGATAAGGCCTTCGTTGTAGAGCTGCACAAAGACTTTGCGCACGGCTTTGGACAAGCCCTCGTCCAGCGTGAAGCGCAGCCTTGTCCAGTCTACGGAGCAGCCTAAGGAGTCAATCTGGTTCAGAATCCTGTGCCCGTATTCCTCGCGCCACTGCCAGACACGCTCAATAAATTTTTCGCGGCCCAGATCCTGCCTGCGCAGGCCTTCTTTGGCCAGCATGCGCTCGACCACGTTCTGCGTGGCAATGCCCGCATGGTCTGTGCCGGGGATCCAGAGCACATTGCGTCCCTTCTGGCGGTAGTGGCGGCACAGGGAGTCAATAAGCGTCAGATTGAGGGCGTGGCCTATATGAAGGGCGCCCGTTACGTTCGGAGGCGGGATGACTATGCAGTAGGCATCGCCTGGATCCTTGGGGTCGGGCGTAAAAGTTTTCTGCTCCTTCCAGCGTGTGCGCCATTTGGCCTCAACCTCGCAGGGCTCATAGCCCTTGGGAAGTGTATCTGACATCTTGCTTTCTCCATCAAAGTCGGGGATAGTATGCTTTATGCTTACTACCATGCCGCCAATAGCCATGCTGTGGGATTCCTCCCATATTTGGGGATTCATGGCCTTACGCAGTCTGTGGAGCCTTGGTTTCCCCATTCAGCTCCTGAAAGGTTCAGAAATAGCCCAAGGGGCTCTTTTTCGCAAGACAGGAGACCATGAGAATGCCTTCAGCCTGCTCCTTGTGCCAGGAGGACCTGCTGCCCCGAAAAGCGAGGCGCTTGGTGCCGTGGGCAGGGAAAACATACGGACGTTCCTTAAGCAGGGCGGCCGCTATCTTGGCTTTTGCGGCGGTGCAGGACTGGCGCTTTCCCACAGCAGGGGCATAGGCCTCTGCCCGTGGAAGCGTGCAGAGTACCCCCAGAGGCTGCTGCATCTTATTTCAGGGTATACGCTGGCTGAGCCCGTAGCCAACGATCTGACTCCTGACTGGCATGGCACCATGCCTTCCCTGCCTGTATGGTGGCCAGGGCGTTTCAGCAACTGCGGCGGAGAGGTGGAAGTTCTTGCCAGGTACCACGGTCCGGACAAGGATTTCTGCATAGGCGACATTGCCCTGGAAACTGTTCCCATTCATATTTTCAGGGAATGGAAAAGCCGCTACGGGCTGAACCTGACAGCCGATTTTCTGAGCGGCGAGGAAATTATTGTCCACGGGCAGTATGGCAAAGGGGAATACGTACTGAGCTATTCCCATCTTGAAACCCCCGAAAGTGCCGATGCCAACTGCTGGTTTATCCATATCCTGCACAAGCTCACCGGAGTGCGTGCCAAGCAAGGCATTGTCTCCCGCTGGGATATCAATGCTCCTGTCAGCAATATGTCCAGAACAGTTCCGCAGTCCTTGCGGGCCATGGCTGAGAATACCCGCGAAGTCATTGCCCTGGGGATGGAGCAGCGTCTCTTTTTCCCGAGGACATCGTGGCTGATAGGCTGGAAGCCCGGCCTGCCGGGAAGCCTGTGCAACAATTTGCTCGCCTGCGTCAGTGTAGCCTGCTCCCTGGAGCCGACAGCAAAGGCCCTTGCCTTCTGGCAGGAAAAGGAAGCCATGCTGCGTGATTTGAGCGGAGCGTTCTTTATGGGGGCAGAGGGGTACCTTCTGGCACAGCGCCTGGCCCATTCCCTGAACGACTTTATGCCCTCGGCGCTGGACAAAAAGAGCCTGTCCCATGAGAGGGACCGCCTGTTCGGACATCCTATGCAGGGAAACGGCATTTTGGGCCAGATTGTGCAGATAGTGGAAGAGTACAGCTATCTCTGCCTGACCTCCGAAGAATAAAAAAACGTGAGCAAAACGTGAAAAAAAGAGGCCTCCGGAAGTCCGGAGGCCTGTATGTATTGGCTCAGGAATACGGAGTGTATTCCTGTGTAGTGCTATTTAGATTTTGCGTACTTCGGCATACCAGGCAGCAGACTGTTCAAGCAGCTTGCTGTTCCTTGAAGCCAGTTCCTGGGGATCGCGGATAAAGCCGTCCATAAGCTGGGCAGAGTCAAAAAGACCATTGATGAGGTTGACCAGGATGGCATCGCCTGCGTCCGCCTTGTAGATGCGTAGCATGGAGCGCAGCAACGCATGCTCGCGGTTGACCTCAAGGGTTTTGACCGGGATGGTGTCATCCTTGCCCATGTGGCGCATGAACTTGTCCATGGCAGAGGTCATGCCGTCTTCAGAAGAAAGAACGGCCGCACTGTCTGCCAGCTTGCTGGAAACAATGACGTCCTTGACCTTGTCGCCAAGTACTTCCTTCATCTTTGCCAGCAGATCGGAGAAGCTCTTTTCGTCTTCCTCGGACAGGGGAGCTGCCTTGGGCTTGTCGTCTTCCTTGTCTGCAAAAGCCTCAAGTTCCTTGTCTTCGGCTTTCTCGATGGACTTGATATCCCATTCCTTGTACTTGCCCTGGCCGTCCATGACAAATTCATCAAGAGCTTCATAGAAGAAGAGCACCTCGATGCCTTTTTTGCGGAAGCGGTCCATGTAGGGGTTGATTTTGGCAGCCTCGCGGTTGGGGGCTGTCACAAACCAGATGGTCTTCTGGCCTTCAAGGCCGCGCTTCATGTAGTCGTCAAGGCTTGTGTTTTCCTCGTTGCTTTCGGAAGCAGAGGAATTGAAGCGCAAAAGGGCCAGCAGGCGGTCACGGTTGAGGAAGTCCTGCTGCAGGCCGAACTTGAGGAAGGTGCCGTGGTTGTCCCAGAACTTCTTGTATTTTTCAGGATCGTCAGCCGCCATCTTTTCCAGATGCGTCAGGGTCTGCTTGACGATGGTCTGGTTGATTTTGCGCAGGACGCGGTTTTCCTGCAGCGTCTCCCTGGAAATGTTGAGAGGCAGGTCCTCAGTATCCACAACGCCCTTGAAGAAGCCCATGTGAATGGGGATGAGGTCCTTGTTCTTGTGCTGGATCAGCACGCGGTTGCTGTA
>JAUMVQ010000090.1 GCA_030530085.1 Desulfovibrionaceae bacterium
TTGTGCGGGAAAAGCAGGGCTACCGTATTCTTGATGCGTTCTGCCACATCGGCATTGTCCACCCACAGCTCATAGACATCGTCTGTCAGGTAGTCGCGGACTGCACGTTCAACCAGCCCGGGCTCACGGTAGACGCAGGCAGGGGCCGAGACGCCTGTCGCCTGCTTGCGGACCTCGTTCCAGGTGCGCTTGAGGTATGCGAGATCGTTTCTCAGCGTTGTCTGGGTGACGCCGGCACTGACTGTACGCACAATGACGCCGAGGTCATCGCCGGGGTCAATGCCGTTCATGAGCTCGCGCAGGCGCCTGCGTTCCTCTTCGTCCTTGACCTTGCGGGATATGGCAATCTGCTCCTGCCCGGGAGTCAGGACCAGGAAACGGCCGGCAAGGGAAATCCACGTTGTCAGAAAGGCTCCCTTGGTACCATTGGGCTCCTTGACAACCTGTACCAGCACTTCCTGGCCGAGGCGCAGCACGTTCTGTATGGGCGGCGACTTGCGGCCGTGCGCAAAGTCCTGGGATGAAATGAAGTATTCCGGATGAACTTCGTCAATTTGCAAAAAGCCGTTCTTTTCAGTCCCGAAGTCCACAAAGGCGGCCTGCAGATTGATATCAATGTTGACGATGACGCCGCGGTAGATGTTGCCCTTGATCTTTTTCTGGTGGAGCATGTCCAGATAGTATTCGTCCAGAATACCATTGGTTGTGAATGCCACCTCCACCTGTTCGCCAGGCAGGACGCTGATGAACATGCGGCGCTTGCCGTGTTTGGCAGGCATGATGCCATGCGGCGCAAGGCCTGCGGGCGTCAAGCCGCCTGTCTGTTCAGCAGTATTACCTTGCAGGCCAAGGTCATTCTGCAAAGTTTTTTTGTGGCTGCGTCCGCCCCTGCGTCCGCGTCGGTGTGTTCTTTGCTGGTCCTCGCTCTCATCCTCGTCCTGGTAACCGTACTCGGATGTGTCATCGTCCGCTGAATCAGCAAAATTTCTTTCAGAGGATTCCTGTCCAGTCTCAAAGGACTCTTCCTCATAAGAGGGGACAGCACTTATGCTATCCTGTACCTGGGCATCCTGCTCCTGGAAGGAAGGCTTTTCCTCTTCATAGAGCGGCAGGGGCTGATCAAAATCGTGTGCCACAGGCATGGTGCCGCTTTCGGGCATGGGATCTGTGTCGTGGAGTTCTTCAGCGGATTTCAGCGGATCAGGCTCAGTCCTGGCAGCTGCCTCCCTGCGCATGCGCCCTGCCATATGGCTTTTGACGGGTGTGCGGGCCGGCTTTTTGCGGCGGGGCAGGCGGGGGGCAGGGGTAGCAGCTTCTGCTACAACAGGCTCGCCGGGTGTTTGCTCAACTTCGGCTGCCGGCGCAACGGGCTGTACGTCCGTGACGGGATCGGTCTTGGCTGTTTCTGAGGCCTGGGCTGTATCGCTGTCAGCTTCATCGTCGTCCCAGCCTTTCCAGGAACTCCAGTCACGCTGCGGCTGGCTTACAGGCTTTTCAGGCTCTGCAGAAAGAGCCTCATTGCCTTTGTTTTCAGGCTGGGAAGAAGGCTCTGTGTTCTCCTGCTGTACCTCTGCGGCAGCAGTATGCACGTCACTTTCGTCAGTATCTGTCAGAAGCAGGCTCTCTTCAGCCGCCTCTTTTGATTTTTTTGTCCCTGTGCCCTGGCGTCCGGTTTTGCTCCGGGACGTTGTCCTGCGGGTGCGTTTCTGCCTGGCTGGCTTGGCATCGGAAGTAGTATCGTCTGCATCTGCGGCCTGTTCTGCAGGGATCAGCTGTTCTTCCATGACGGCTTCGCTGTTTTCGGGATCGGGCTGCTGCTTGCGGGCAGGCTTGCGCCCGCGTTTGCGGGGGGTACCTTCAGTTTCATCTGAAGCCTTAGTCCTGCTTCTTCCCCTGCTTTTTTTTGCTGTGCCGCCGGATTCGGTCAATGCAACATCATCCTGCGCCATTGAAGACGCAGAAAGATCGTCTTTTGTCTCGTCTGTCATAAAAATTCCTGTCGGGCGCCCCTCTTGGGTCGCGTGAAAAAAAAAGGCAGCCGTATTATGAGCTTCCCTGGCTGGAAGGGAAGGGGAATGGGAACCTTTGTCGGACAGCTATGTCGCTGTCTTTGAGGCCATCCCTGTGCATCTGCTCCGGCCTCTCGCCCCTGCTTAAGCTAGTCATGGTGACGGAGGATAAAGGAAGAAAAACGGAACAAAGATGAGGGAGAGCGCATTATGCTGCTTCCACAAACCGCCTGGTCAGACTACTTTTTTTTCCAGAATATGCAAGTACATATTTGCTTTGGGGCTTGTCGTAAGCGGCTTTTGCGTGCGTTTTCAAAAGACAGCCAAAGGGCGAGATGCAGACTTTTTTTGCCGGGAAAAAAGGGCGTGTACGGAACGGCAGAGGCTTAAGTTTATGGTGGGTGAAAAGCTGTCAAATAAAGACTTTCCCTTGTGTGCCAGTTACTCTGCCCCATATCCTCTCTCAAAAATTGACATAAAGCGCCTTTGTGGGGCACTAAACCTTCAATGAAACATATGCTCGTGGCGCCGGCAGGCGTAGCACGTACCATTTCCTTTAGAAAAATAACTTGGACAGAGGGAGTTCAGATGGCCACAGTACAGGAAAATGCTCTGGCAGAGAAAAAAAAGGAACTGAGACAGCGTATGCGCAATCTGCGTATGCACCAGGATGTAGCAAAGGCCACTGCCTCCTCTCTTGCCGCCCAGAAGGCCCTGCTTGCCTCTCCTATCTGGCTCAAGGCAGGATCGGTTTTCCTCTATCAGGCAACCCAGGGGGAGATTGCAACTGATCTCCTTTTTGCCGATGCCCTGGCCTCTAAAAAAAGCGTCTTCTTCCCCAGGGTACGCAAGAACGAGTGCGGATTGATGGACTTTGTCGAGGTATACGGACCAGACGACCTTGTCTCTGGTGCCTATGGCATCATGGAACCGCATCCATCTCTTGCCCGTATTGCGCCAGAGGACTATATCTGTGACGTGGCTGTCATTCCGGGCGTGGCCTTTTCCTCCATGGGAGCTAGGCTTGGGTTTGGGGGCGGCTTTTATGACCGCTATTTTGCCAGAACCCGTGCTAAAGCGCTTGTGGGCTTCTGCTATTCCTTTCAGATGGCAGAAGACCTTGCTATTGCGCCCTGGGATGTCAGCATGACGCATATTTGCACAGAATGCGGCCTCATGGCTGTTTAGGCCTGGGCAAGAGCGATATTATATTTTAGGAGCAGTATTTTCGTGGCAGTCAGAGTCCTTCCTTTTTCCTTTCCGGGCGTTCCCAATGTTGGCTGTGCCTTTCAGATGCGCAGCCATGACGATGCAGGCCAGTCCGTGCCTTTCGCGCTTGCAGGCGGCACCATCAGCTATACAGACGGCATAGCCGACGACGTTGTGCTTAAAAACCGCCGTGACCTCATAAAAAGCACCGGCGTCTCCCTGCTGGGCGAAATGCACCAGGTGCATGGCGACAAGATACTTTTTGAGCCTGAGCCTGCTTCCCTGGAAAAAGGACCGCTTGAAGAAGCGGACGGTCTTGCCTCAAGCAGGAGTGGCATGGCCCTGATGGTGAAGACGGCAGACTGCCAGCCCATACTTCTGACCCACAAGTCAGGCCGCTATATAGCCGCACTGCATGCAGGCTGGCGCGGCAACAGGCAACTCTTTCCCATGACTGCTGTACGCAGGTTTTGCGACCATTACGGCATACGGCCTGCTGACTGCCTTGCTGTCCGCGGCCCCAGCCTCGGCCCGTCAAAGGCACAGTTCATTCATTATGCCGCCGAATGGGGCGGCTATTTCAGCAAATACCTGGATCTTGCCACAACGACCATGGATCTCTGGACCATGACCAGGGACCAGCTTTGTGCGGCAGGCATTCCGGCACGCAATATTTTCAGCATTGACTTGTGTACGGCCAGCATGCCCGAAGATTTCTTCTCGTACAGGCATGACCATGGTTGTGGCAGGCAGGCCAGTCTTATCTGGATTAAGGAGTCCTAGGATTATGGAACGTCGTCTTCTCCTGGATGCCGGCAGCGGCGGCAGGGCCTCTCAGCGTCTTATCAGCTCTCTGATGGGACGGTATTTTTCCAACCCCATTCTGGACGTAATGGATGACGCTGCCCTTTTGCCCGCTATAGACGGCCCTCTTGCCATGTCAACTGACAGCTATACGGTGACGCCTCTCTTTTTCCCCGGCGGTTCCATAGGCTCCCTGGCCATACACGGCACAGTCAATGATGTCTCCATGCTGGGGGCAGAGCCTTTGTACCTCACCTGCGCCATGGTGCTTGAGGAAGGGCTTGAACTTGATACCTTAGAAAAGGTCGTGGCAGATATGGCACTGGCTGCCGAGCACTGCCAGGTGCGCATTGTGACAGGCGATACCAAGGTGGTGCCCAAGGGCTGTTGCGACAAGCTTTTCATCAATACTACAGGAGTAGGGCGCCTGCGCCGCCAGCCGGCTCCCTCGGGCCATGCTGCAAAGCCTGGAGACGTGGTCCTGGTCAGCGGTGCTGTAGGAGACCACGGCCTGACCATCATGGCAGCCAGGGAAAGCCTCTCCCTTGACGGGCAGATACGCTCGGATTCAGCCCCCATGAACGGCCTTGTGGCCAAAGTCATGGAAGCCTGTCCCGATGTGCATGTGCTGCGCGATCCCACCCGCGGAGGCGTTGCCACAACGCTCAATGAGATAGCGCAGCAGTCAGGGGTGGCCATTGTGCTGGATGATGCCTCTGTTCCCGTGCATCCCGAGGTTGCAGGCGGCTGTTCCTTCTTAGGTCTTGATCCCTTGTATCTCGCCAATGAAGGCAAGTGCCTTGTCATAGTGCCAGAGGACCAGGCAGAGGCTGCACTGAAGGCCATGCGTTCCGACCCTTACGGGCAGGAGGCCGCCATCATAGGCAGGGTCCAGGAAGAAAAGGCCGGCCGTGTGACGCTTAAGACCCGCATTGGCGGCGAGAGAATCTTAGGCATGCTTGAAGGGGCGCTGCTTCCCAGAATCTGCTGACAGGCTTTCCGGCCGCACAGCAAGCACATATGAAAAACCATTCCGTAAAAACACTGTTGTACGGAATGGTTTTCTGTTTTGACACTTTTTTTCGCAGAAGTTGCCTCGATATTACCTTTTTGCAGGCTGCAGGGAGGCAAGAATGGCCTCTGTCTGCTCGTTTTCCCCGCTGACCGTGATGACAAGCACGCCTTCGCCCATGGTCTGGATGATGTTGGAAAGGCGTGTATTCTCCGAGGTGACATAGAGTACCCAGGCATTGTCATCCCTGCGGACCATGCTGCTAACAGAGAGGCTTCCTGCTGCCTGCCTGGCCAGAGCCCTGGCAGATCGTCCTTCCCTGGGACAGACACGCACGCAGACAACAGACTTTTTGTCTGGGGACTGCACCATAAGTGAGCCGTCATTGCCGGTCACGGCTGTTTTTGCCCAGGCAGGCGGCAGATCCATGACATAGCGCTGGTACCTGGGCCCGTATTCATGAACTTCGGCAGAAGACGGCTCAGGCCACCCCAGAAGGAAGAAGGCAGCCATGGCCAGCACTGCTGTCCGCATCCATCCAGGTCTCATCCATGAGGAAGGGCGCTTTTTTGCAGCCGTACAGCCTGCGCCCTGTATAGCAGAGTTAAGCATGGTACTGTTTGTAGATGTCTGCCAGTTCCTGGTCCAGGCGGGGAATGAGATCTGAAGGCTCAAGCAGCCTCGCACCCGCTCCAAAGCCCAGCAGCCAGCTTAAGACCTCGGAGCGGCTGGTGGCAGTGCAGGACATCTCCAGGCTTCCGTCTGCACGGGATGTTTTGACTTCGTCGTCGCTGAAATGGCGTTCCTGCACGAAATCGGCCACAAGAGGCGAGAAGAGGACGCGCAAGGCAAAGGGCTCTCCGCCGGCAAAGCCAAAGTGCTGCGTGAAGGGCAGGGGCATGGGCAGTGCAAAGGCCTGCGCTGTCCTTTCTGCCTGGTCCAGGTGGTGGATATAGACACAGACAGGCTCAGGTTTGCCGTATTGCTCCAGGATATCCTGCGTTACCATCGTATCCCTGATGGCATCGCCTATATGCCATCCTGCCACATAGACGCTGTCTGCGGAGGCAAAGAGCCTGACTGGGGCCATCTTCCATGCCTTTGTCCTGCCCTGCCTGTCCTGCCACTGCACCTTGCAGACTGTTTTTTCTGCAATGGCCTGGCACAAGTCTGAGAGGATCGGCACTGAATCTGTGAGGTCAACGCATGACTTGCTGACCGGATTGATGGCAGAGGTGATGGCCGATCCGTCGTCGCAGCAGAGAAGTGAGAGCCTGCGCAGGATATTGCGCATTTTTTGTGCTTCCTCTGCCGGAATGTCAGCCTTTTCAAGGCAGGCTGAAAGAGCCTGGAATTCCTCGGGGCTGCATATAATGCGCGGCCGCCTGGCCGGAGCCTCAAGGGAATACCACTCCCTGCCGTCATAGCTGTCACGACGCAGTATCATGCCCTGTCTTTTGTCTATCTGCTGCAAAAGACGGGATACCGTCGATTTTGAGCATTCGAGCATGCTGATAAAGTCGGCTGCACTGTATTTTTTTGCAGTAAACAGGAGCAGATCGTACAGGCTCAGGGCTCTTTCTACGGCTGTGGAATTAGCGACTGTCTCCATCATCATCCTCCCCCCCGAAAAGAAGCACAGGGACCACGCTGTTCCCTGCTGTCTCCGTTTCGCTCATTTGGAAAGATAGTAGTCAAAACTTTCTGTAATGACAACTGTTTAGAGGCGGTTTTTTCCTGCCTGTTGCCAGGCGCAGCCTTCTGCAAGAAAAAGGGCCTGCCCTGCGGCAGGCCCCAATGGCATTGCGGTACTTTAAGGGACTAAGAAAAAGCTTACAGGGAAGCCGGATCGGCCTTTTCCACCCTGCGTGCCCCAAGCAGGGAGCTTACGCAGTAGAGGGCCTCGCTTGAGAGCACCTGCGGCAGCGATGCCGCGCGTTCTTCCAGAACATGCTTTTTGAGCAGGATTGTGCGCAAAACATCGTTGCGCATGCCTGCATCATCAGCCGGGGCCAGCAGCTTGGATCCCTGCCTGAAGACCAGCTCGCTTTCAGTGCAGCCGGCCACAACGGCAAAGCGGTTTACTACCAGCGCATCCTGCCAGATGCCGTCAGCAAGGTGCTTTTTCACATCGTCCTCGCAGGGCAGGGGCGTGGTGAGGCTGAGCGGCACAAGGTCATTGCGCTCATCGAGGGCCGTGCGCACGTAGCCAAGCACAGGAGCCCTTTCGGGAAGTGGTGCTGCCTTGACAAAGATCCTGCCTTTGGCATCAAGCGCTATGGAGAGCGCACATGGACCTGAAGCAAGATCTGTCCCCTGCTTTTTAAGCTCTTCTTCCCAGGCTTTGGGCAGCCTTGACCAGGCATTTTCAAGGCTGACATTGAAATCAGCCAGATCGCCTGGAAGCGGCATGGGGTCTGCCGGATTGACAGCGGATCCCATGGCGTCAATGGCTGCTGTATCAATGCCGTGGTCTGCGGCCAGCTTCTTTATGCGGCTGAGATGCTCCTTGAGCAGGAAGACAGCACCCTTTTCAAGGCGGGTGCAGGCGCTTATCTCAGTACCCTCGGGAAGGCACAATTTGCGCAGGCTTTCAGCCGGATCTGCATCCCCTGGCTTCATGACGCAGCAGAAGACGTCTTCCTGCCTGGATCTCACCATAAGGCAGTCTGCACCGTGGAAGGTGATGCTGTCACGGGAAAGGCAGCCCATGCCAAGAACTTCGTCCCTGCCAAAGGAACTTTTGAGCAGTTCTTCCACTGTCATGGACTTTGCCGTGACCGCATCCTTTTCGTCCTTTAAGTCCAGGCTGATTACCTGATGGTTGCAAAAAGCAAGCACTTCCTCAAAGGCATCCTGGTAGTAGCCGCCGCTGCTGAAGGCCGGGGAAAGCATGGCAAAGACATCCTGTCCCTGGCATCTGGTCACAAGGTCCCTGGCATAGGGCGTGTCCTTGGTGCCGGCAACGGCATAGAGCTGGTGCAGGCTG